>NZ_JAKKRW010000008.1:0-225969 GCF_025653905.1 Shewanella sp. SM71 | reverse complement strand
GTTCAGGGGTAATCGGAGATGCTTTTGGTGTGCCACCCTGGCGTTCTAGTTTTAACTGTCTCACCCATTTATCCATAGTGGACTTACCTACGTTCATCGCCTTTGCAGCTTCGATGATGCTATGGTTTTTATCGAGGACTAATTGGGCTGCTTCAAGTTTGAATTCAGCACTAAATGTTTTTCTGGTTGTCGATCTCATGTGTTCACCTAAAGTCATCTACGAGGTAATAATATCACCTCTATTTAGGTTGCCCAAATTAGCGTGCCACTCCCCTTTTTTATTAGCTTGCCTATCTTAATAAGTACAACTGAAATAAGCCCCCTTAATTCTCACATTATTCCACACAAGACACATCCGACCACGTTCTTAATTAAGTGTATGATTTAAATAAATATAAACCAATTAAGATGGCGTGCCGTTCCCTATGGCGCTCAATGAGTCTCTTTTTATCTTGTTTAACAGGTACTTATGTATGCAAATGTGACTAAACATCCTTTTTTTTGCTGCCAAATTCTGCAACAATCGCGCCTCACGTTAATACAAATTAGCGGAAATATTATAAAAATGGGGTTGATATATGAAGCGTGTAATAAATGTATCGGCGATTTCGCCATCAAATGCTCCACCTATCTGAGCAGCTAGCAGTTTAAGAATTTACTAATCAATATTTTTAATTTTGAGTTTGGCCTTCAAATATAGGCTGACAAATTACTAATCGGAAGTAACGGTAATGTTAAAAAGAACAACAATTGCAATCGCTATCATCACTATGTTTAGTGCTGGTTCAGTAAGCGCTGTAATGCTAGATGGTGACAGTCAAGGTGACCATGTTCGCTTATATGGCGAAGTGGGTGTCGGTGGGCATTTTGATACTCATCCAGCTTACAACCACGATGAGTTCTACGATACCAAAGGCTATGTAGATGATAGCTTAGCCACCATGGGCGTATCGGGTCAACGTCAACAGTTTACCTATCGTCTTGAATTAGACTACCAACGCCGTAACTGGCTTGGCGGCGACGGTGAGTTCGAGTTGGCCATCGACAAGATGTACGTAGGCTATGCCTTCACCGATCAACAGTGGATTGAGCTCGGCTTGACCGATACAGCATTCGACGATTACGACCACTTCGGTGATTTCACCTTCAACAAGTCCGTTGAAACCGGTGAAGCGGGTGACCAAGAGAACACAGTTAAGTATCAAGCTGAGTTTGAAAATCTAATTTTCGGTACTTCTTACTCATACAATGGTGAACACGAGAGTGGTGCGCTGCAAGGTGACATCATTAACGGATACATAGGGTGGATGTCTGATTTGCTCTCTGTCGTGGTTGGCTTAGAAACGCGCGGCGGCTCTAACGGGATCAGTAAATATGGTGAGCAGCAACAGATAGGCTTGGGTGTCCGTCTGAAACTGATGTCTGACTTATCTATTGGTTTAAATGGCTTTTTAGAAGATGAAGACTTGTCGACACGTAAGAGCGGTGACGTACACCTAGATTACCAGACTTTCCGTAATCAGGGGGTAACACTAAGTGCCAAGTACGACCTGAATCAACAATGGGAAATAATCAGCTCAGTAAACCACGAAGAGTACGAGGGCTGGGATCTGTTAGGTCCGAACTATGACTACTCGAAGCTACCTGCCGAGTACGGCAAAGAGCGTCAGTGGGCCAGTTTAGGTTTCAACTATCGTCCTGCCCGCGACATCGTGCTGTCTCTAGAAGGCCGAGTTGGCGAAGCCCCTGAAGCAGGCTACGCCTACGCGCGTATCTATTTCTAGTCCGAATTGAATTCAACTTTTATAGAGTTTACTATGAAAAAAACTGTCCTATCGCTGGCCATTGCCAGCACCATCAGCATGGGCGCCTTCGCTGGCGTTGAAGATCTGCTGATCACCGAAATGACCCAAAGTTCCGATGCCAATGTTGGCGCGGTTGAGATCACTAATACAGGCTCTGATGCCTTCACTTTTACTGATGATATTAGAGCTTTCCAACGCTCTGACGGTAAGTATGACAACGAGTTGTTCAAGTCTGATGCTAAGCCGCTGTTGAGTGGTCAGACACTTGCCTCCGGTGCTTCTATGGTTATTGTTAATAGTAGAGCGAGTGAAGAGTTTCGTAATGCTATTGCTACTCAAGGTGGCACCGTTGTTATCTCTACATATGATGCCAGTAATAAGTATAACAACCTGTTCATGACCAGTAATGACGGCTTTTTCCTGAAAAATGGTGATACCGTTATTGATCGTGTTGGAGCAGTGAATGACGGCAGCAAGTGGGCATCGAACACCACTTTACGTCGTAAAAAAACTGCTGACGGTAAGAATCCTGCTCAATCAGGCACCTTCGATGCGACTAAGTGGCAGAACATCTTGCCAATGAGATTTGATGATTTAGGTAAATCAGAGCTGCCGGCTGCTGATGCAAAAGACATCATGGACATCTTCACTTGTCCAACTGATAAGAGTGAAATCATGTCTCCTAGCGAAGTTCAGGGGACAGGCTTTACCTCGCCTTTAATTGCTGAAGGTAAGACTGAATCAGCTGAAAAAGTTGCCGTAGAGGGGATCATCTCTGTTAAGGGAACGATTCCTAATGAAGGCTTCTATCTTCGCAATCTTGTTTCTGACAACGACCCTGAGACTTCCGATGGCATCTTCGTTAGCTCTAGTGCCGCAGGTGCTCTGAAGGTTGGTCAAACCGTTTGTATCGGTAGTAAAGTGGCAGAATACCAAGGTCAGACTCAACTGTCCGCTGATACGGCATTTAGCTGGAATGTGACTGATACTAATATCCTAACGCAGCCTACCGATATTGAGGTTATTAGCGCTGATAACGGTTCTTTCGATAAGACTCTAGAACGTTATGAAGGTATGTTGGTTAACTTGCCTACAGATCTGGATCCTCAGACTGATGGCGACCAAGATATGCGTATCACTCGCAGCTTCAGCTACAACTATCTGTCGTCTCCTAACGGTCGCAACAACATGGTGGCTGCTTATAAGCGTCCTAATTTACAGCCTAACCACTTGCATGTTGCAGGAAGCCCAGAGTCTAAAGCGGCTAATGAGCAAAACAATGATTATCGCTTAGTTATCGAAAGTGCCACTAAATCCAATGGCATTGATTTGCCTTATTACGCAGGCTTTAACAGTGACCCACACACTAACTATATTCGTATCGACGATAGTCTTGTTAATGCGCAGGGTGTGATCAGTCAATATGAAACTGAGTTGATCCCTGGCACTGATAAATATGATCAGGACTACAGCCTGACCATTACCAACCAGTTAACTAGCGCTAACTTTATCCATAATTTACCGCGTACCAGTAAACCAGATCTTAAAGATACTGTGACAGGTGATAATTTTGCTATCCGCGTTGCCAGCCAGAACTTGTTTAACTTCTTTAACTCTCCTTTTGGTGGTGACAACAATAGCTTTGGTCAGAGCCGAGGCGCTACAACTTACGACGAATACATTAACCAGAGAAGCAAACTGGTAGAAATCATTCGTGCTCAGAATGCTGACGTCATGGCTCTGATGGAGATTGAAAACAACGGTTTTGGCGATGACAGTGCCATTGCTGAGATTGTGAACCAAGTCAATATCAAGTATGTGGATGAGCGCCCCCAAGATTATAATGGCCCTACCTCTACAGAAAACCGTTATGTGTTCGTTGGTTTTGATAACAACGGTAATCAGATATTGGATAACTTAGACGCCATTGGCTCTGACGCTATTTCCACAGGTATTATCTACCGTCCAAGCAAGATGAGCATTGAGCGCACTCGCGTTATTCCAATGCCTCAGCAAAAAGCGCCGACTATCGTCAACGACTTAGGTGAGGTGATAAAAGATCAAAACCAAGAGATCTTAGAGGACGGTCAAAACTACCACCGTGATGCCTTGGTGGTAACCTTTATCATTAACCAAACAGGCAAGCGCTTGACGCTATCTGTAAATCACCTTAAGTCAAAAGGCTCTAGTTGTTGGGAAGAATGGCAAGATGTTGAGTTTGGCAATGCCACGACTTGGAATAACCGTGAAGCACCTGATCTCGACTACCAAGGGGCTTGTGCCGAGTTCCGCGTAGCCGGTGCCGTGCACTTAGGTGAAGAGATGGAAGATGTGCTTGGGGATAAAATCATCCTTGGTGATTTGAACGCCTATGGTAAAGAAGATCCTGTACTGGTTCTTACCGAGAACCCACGCAACAAGACTATCGTTACCGCTAGCCACACTTTCCTTGGATCTAAGCCTCAGTTTAACGAAGATGGCTCACCAGTGACTATCACTAAGACTTACGGCTACATCGATATCGTCGGTGAAAAGTTCAAGGAGAAGGGTAAGACACCTTGGAGCTATTCTTTCAGTGATGAAGTCGGTTCACTTGATCACATCTTGATTTCTCCTTCTCTGAAAGATCGCGTGATTGACGCCACTGACTGGCATGTTAATGCTCCAGAGACAGCCTTGTATGACTACCAAAACAGCTTTAAAGGTAGTATCGACGGTACTGGCACGCATAAGTTCTACAAAGCGAACGTTTATCGTGCATCGGATCATGACCCAGCATTAATTTCTCTTAGCTATAAGCCCGGCGATGCAGATGCGGGTGTGCCTTTAAGCCTGACTAAGTTGAATAAGCTAATCAAGGTGCCTTATCAGATCCCAAGCTCTAAGGATGCTGAAGGTAAACTTGTTAGTATTGCGAAGGCCAAAGATGTGGCGATTGTTAGCCTGAGTCCAGTTGATAAAGATAAACGTCTTGACCTAACTCAAATGGTTCTGCCTAAAGTGATACTGACTAAAGATGGCCAGACTATGGTCACTTTCGAAGTCTTTGGTGCCCCATCAGCAGACTACAACGTGACAGTTAGCCTGCAACGTGATGGTAAGCCTGTTGCTGGATCTGAGCAGACTTTTATAGCGAAGGTATCTAGTCGAGATTCTTTGATTGCTGAAATTGTAGAAGAAGAAACCGATAACACTGGCGGTGATGGTAAAGCGGGTAGTGCTGGCTTCATCAGCTTGTTATCTCTGTTCGGATTGGCAGCAATTCGCCGTCGTCTTCGCAAATAAGCATTCAACTAGATAATGAAGCGCCTGCTTTCGGGCAGTGCGCTTCTCATCAAAGATTCAAAAGAGATAACATTATGAGAATTAAAATGAGTGCAGTTGCCACCGCGACTGCCATAGTTTTGGGCACTTTTTCTACAGCTGCGAGTGCAAATTTAGTTATTACTGAATACATTGAAGGCAGCGCCAACAATAAAGCTATTGAGATCTCAAACCTAGGTAGCAGTGATATTAACCTGGATGCTAACGCTTATAAGCTGATCCTGTTTGCCAATGGCGCAGATGCATCAAAACCAGGTAATACTGAGACCTTAACTGGCACTTTAGCGCCAGGTAAGAGTATTGTGTTCCATAATGCTGGTGCAACCATCGATGCGTTTAAACTCGGCAGTGCTTCTACCGTAACTTATTTCAACGGTGACGATGCCGTAGTATTAACCAAAAATGATGTGGTTATCGATCGCTTTGGTAAGCGCGGTGAAGACCCTGGCACTGAGTGGAAAGATCCAAACAACGCCGATTTCTCTTCAGTGAATAAGACACTGCGCCGTAAAGCCAGTGTCACTACTGGTGATACAGTTGCCGAAGCTGACTTTCCAGGTACCAACAACCAGTGGGCCGTATTCGTTATAGATACCGCTGATGGCCTAGGTTGCCCAGGTGAAAAAGCTTGTACTGGCGATGTCACTCCTCCAGAGCCACCAAAGCCACCAGAGCCAGAAACAGGTCCTTGTACGGGTTGCGAGACGCTGACTCCGGTTGCCGATCCTGCGACGTTCAATAGTGAAATTTATTACTCTGATGTGCTCAGTGGCGAATTTGCCAATGCTGAAGAACTGAAGAATGCCTTGTCTGTAATCATAGCGAAAAATCATAAGCAACTGACCTATAAGCAGGTTTGGAGCACACTGACTTACGCTGACCAAGATCCCGCTAACGATAAAAATGTTATTGAGATCTACACAGGCGCCTCTATTTCCAAATACGACAACCAGACTGGCGGTAGCGGTGTGGGTAAGTGGAACCGTGAACACGTTTGGGCCAAAAGCCATGGCTTCCCAAATGAGTCTCAGTGGGGCTATACCGATGCTCATCACCTACGTCCTTCAGATGTAGGTATCAACACTGCACGAAGCAACAATGACTTTGGTGCGTGTAAAGATACAGGTGAAGAGGTGCTGTTCAACGGTGCTGGTACGGGTAACTACCTAGACAAAACCACGGACTGCTGGGAGCCTCGTGATAAGGTAAAAGGCGATGTCGCTCGTATGATCATGTATATGGATACTCGCTATCAAGGCACTGATACTGCTATGACTCAAATGCCAGATCTCGTCGCAGTTGATCGCCTAACGACGACAGCCGAGGATGACGCTCCGCTGATCGGTACACTTTGTACTCTGTATGAGTGGAGCCAGTTAGACGCTGTTGATAGCTACGAGCAAAACCGTAACAATCAGGTATACAAATACCAAGGCAACCGTAACCCTTTTATTGACCGCCCTGAGTTAGTAAAAGAAGTGTACGGTGCAGTCTGTGGTGACGATCCAAACCCTGGTTTGGTCGTCGAAGGTGAAATTGTTACTCCTGAAAGTGTTACAGAAGGCGCTGCATACACCCTAGATGCCTCAGCAATCAAAGCTGGCGAAGGTGTTACGCTGACTTACAAGTGGGAGCAGATTGTTGGTGAAGAGAAAACCCTTGTTGGCAATCAGGCTATCTTGTCTCTAACTGCACCAAAGGTTAAAGCCGATGATACGTTGAACTTCACCTTGACCATCAGCAACGGTACTTCGGAAACAACCAAAGCTGTTAGCTTGAGCGTGATGAACGTACCTTTCATGGTGGAAGTCGGTTTTGCGGGTAATACTAAGCTTGCAGAAGAACAAAGCACGACTATCACTGCAACGGTTGCCGATGCGCCAGTAGGAACAACATATAGCTGGAAGCAAGTATCAGGCACTACTGCTAAGTTTACTGCCACTGACCTGAAACTTGATGTGACTGCACCTAAGGTCGACATAAATCAATCGTTAGTTTTTGAACTGACGGTTACGAATGCCGATAAAGAAAGCTTCAGCAAGTCTGTTAGCATTGAGGTGTTAAACACCGAAGATGCTGGTTGGACTAAGCCTGATGGAGCGGGTAGCTTAGGTGGTTTTATAACTCTGTTACTACCGCTAATCTGGTTGCGTCGTCGGCAAGGCTAATCATACGTTAAGCCTATAAAAAGCAGCACCGGTATCGCACTGGGTGCTGCTTTTTTTAACGGTACAGACGTTGTCTACATCTCTCCTTGTGCACTGCGTTCTCACTGTAGACGCAAATCCCTTAGGGCGAGTGACAAGGTTTATCTGAATATTATTGAAGGATTATTATGAATACTTCACTCCGTCCTTCTTGCCTACTTCTTACCGGCTCAGCTATCGCGTTAACGTTAGCATTAAGCGGCTGTGGTAAGGAAAAGGTGGAAAAGGCGCCTAAAACGACTGCATCGGTTGCCTGTCAAGCCGCTGGTGATGACTGTAAGCGCTTTACCTTGCTGCATACCAATGATCACCACGGCCGTTTTTGGCATGGCCCTAGAGGTGAGTATGGCATGGCGGCACGTAAAACCATACTGGACCAAATCCGCAAAGAGGTCACTGAACAAGGTGGGGAGACGCTACTGCTCTCAGGTGGCGATATTAATACTGGCGTGCCAGAGTCTGATCTTCAAGACGCCGAGCCAGATTTTATCGGCATGAACCATCTTGGTTATGATGCCATGGCCGTGGGTAACCATGAGTTTGATAACCCATCGACTGTGATGGATAAGCAGCGAGGCTGGTCAAAATTTCCTTGGTTATCGGCCAATATCTATCGCCAAGTCGATGGTGAGTGGCAGCGCTACTTTGAGCCTTATAAGCTATTCGAGGTTCAAGGATTGAAGTTGGCCGTCGTTGGTCTGACTACCGAACAAACCGCCGATATTGGTAATCCTGAGTTTGTTGAAGCGTTTAAATTCACCTCTCCACAAGATGAGGTTCAAGGTATTTTGGCTGAGCTCGAAGAGAAGTATCAACCGGATCTTGTTTTTGGCCTCACCCATATGGGGCACTATGAAAACGGTGTACATGGCAGTAACGCCCCCGGTGATGTTGCACTTGCTAAAAGCCTAAAGCCTGGCCAGATTCAAGCCATCATTGGCGGACATTCACAGTTGCCTGTTTGTATGGAAGGAGAGACTGGTAAGTACGTAAAAGATTATGGTCGAGATGAGCCGTGTAAACCCGATCGTCAAAATGGCACTTGGATCATGCAAGCCTACGAGTGGGGTAAGTTCGTAGGTCGCGCCGATTTTGAATACTATGGCGGTAAGTTACACCTGGCTCATTACGAGTTAGTACCTGTGAATGCCGAAACCAAATTCGGTTCCTTCTATCCACCTCATATGCTAACCCCCAAAGATCCGGAAACCCTCGAGTTACTGCGTCCATATCAGCGCAATGGTCAGATGAAACTGCGAGAGGAGATTGGTGTTGCAAAGGCTAATTTCATTGGTGAACGTAAGGTCGTTCGTTACCAAGCTACACCTCTCGGGATTATGATAGCCCATGCTCAGACTCAGCTCCCTGTGCCAGCAGATTTTGGCATAATGAACTCTGGCGGTATTCGTACCACCATAAAGAAAGGGCCTATTCGTTATCGTGATGTGCTTGAGGTGCTGCCTTTTTCCAACAGTGTCACAGTGGCTGAGATGAATGGTGCCGAACTGAAAAAGTATTTGTCTAAGGTTGCGCTTATGACCCAAGGCTCTGGAGGCTTTGCCCACTTCAGCGGCATCAAGATGACCGTTGACTGTAAAGCTAAAGATGTCGATATCAATACTGTTGGTGACAAGCCCTTCAAGCTAGAGGATAACTATCGATTTACCCTCCCTAGCTATAATGCTGCGGGCGGTAACAAATATCCCAAGTTGAAGGAAAAGGCGAGAGACACCGGCTTTATTGATGCCGATATGCTTTATCAATTCATCAAAAAGCATGACACGCTTGATCCTGTCGACTATGACAGAGCGAAAGATGTTCGCTATATCAACTCTAGAAATTCTGATGGCTGCGGTGGTTAAATTTATTATCTAACAAGGTTAATCAGCTGCTCCCTTGCACCCTAAACAGCGCCCAACCTTCCGGTTGGGCGCTGTTTATTTGTATGTGCGGTTTATTTACCGCTTACGTTGAATCTTCTGTCTAAGCTTCTGAATTTATGATTGAAGCCAACAAAATACAAACCAGTATAGCTTCAGAGATCAAGGGTGGGTATTACCGTTTTAAATTGGAACGTATCGAAGTGTAAAGACGGTATCGTCTTAAATAAGCAAAAGCCACGCGAGTCGTGGCTTTGTTGTTTTTAGCTTTAGTGCTTTTGGCCTTTGTGCAGTGTAAGCAGACTAAGAGCGTTAAAGCTGGTTCAACCATTAGTTTTAGATAGAAACTTAAAACTTATAATCGAAGTTATAACGCATGCCGATCATGATTTGGTCATTGGTTTCAAGGTATTCGTAATCGGTTTTTTGATATTCGACAAAGGTTCTGAACATAGACGTTAAATGCCATTCAAGCGTAGTGTTGTAGGCATTATAGGTTTTAGAGGTCACATCGTTGCCACCATCATCATATTTAGATACACCTAGCTTAACTTTATAGCTTTCATTGATGGCGTAGCTTGCTACGACGTCAAGTGTGGATCCATCGGCGTCATCTTTGTCTATGTCTTGATAGGCTGCGGCGAGGTATAAAGAGTCGAAGCTTTTTGATAGGGTCACGCCTAGAGTATTTTCATCGGTGCCGTCTTCTAACTCTTTGTTATAAAAAGCCGCAGCGATGTAGATAAAGTCAGTTTTGTAGCGCACGCCGGCGTTGACAAAGTCGCTGCCGTTACTCTCTTTATTGTCGCCGTCGAATTGTCCATCGGCCGAAAATAAGATATCGCCAAATTGCTTACGATAGGTGACTAGATTATTCACTCTGAATGGGCTCGCACTGTCATAGGCAAGCGGTGTTCCTGAGCGGTTAAAGATATCGACCGGATCAGAAATCATTTCCTGAGTAACGGCTTGCTTACCGATGGCGAACCGACCAAATAAGCCTTCAATACCGACATATGCTAGACGTGCGTCGCCAAAGTCGCCGTCGTTTTTGATGTCGACTTTAAATTCGCCTTTAGCAAAGCCTGTTAGGCCGTGGCTGAGCTTTTGCTCTGCGGCAAAACCAATCCGTGAGCTGGCATCACCCACATCCCACACATCGTCCGAGTTAGTGTGGGTCAGGCCGAAGGTTGGGCGTAAAGAGCCATAAAAATTAAACTGGGTATCCGATGGCACTGATGGCTCATTTTCTTGAGCTTCGAGCATGGCGAGTCTCTGCTGAATTTGTTGTAACTCAGTGCGTAATTCGTCATTGGTTTCTGCTGTATTATTGGCTTGAACGGCAAAGATAGGTGTGGCAAAGCTCAGCACAAGTATGGCTGATGTAAGTTTAGACGGTTTCATTTATGTTTCCTTACATAACAACTACTCGCGTTACGCTAATGGATTTTGTTGCCGATTGAGCTGTATCGCTAGTAGTAAGGAGCTGCACTTGTGATAGTGCTGGGGAGGCGCCTAACTAAGAAAATTAGGCTTCGTAACTCAGCAGCTGACAGATAAAAGCTGTCAGCTGGTTTTGGAAAGGTGCAATCCTATCAATCCCGCCAAAACAGCGGGACGTTAGAGGGAGGATTAGAGTATGGTCGCGGCCATTTTGCGGCGCAGGTAAGCGATTTGCTGCATGTGTGGCAAATCTTTGGGGCAGTTATCTTGGCAGCCGAGTAGCGTCATACAGCCGAATACGCCGTCTTGATTGCCAATCACATGGTAGAAATCATCCGCGCTGCGGCTGTCTCTGCTATCCATTTCAAAGCGGGCGATTTTCATCATGCCAACCGCGCCGACAAAGGTGTCACGCATTTGTTTGGTGGCGCAGGCCGACACGCAAACGCCACATTCGACGCAGCGTTCTAGCTCATAGATCCGCGCGGCTTCTTCGGGTGCCATTGGATTTTCGAGACGATGAATGTCCTGATCATCGGGTCTAGGGTGCAGCCACAGTTTTAAGCGTTCGGCTAATTCACGCATAAATTTACCCGTGTTCACCGATAAGTCGCCAATCAGCTCGAAGCCAGGTAGCGGCATAAGGGTGATTTCACCATTGGGATAATTTGCCGTTAACGTGCGACAGGCAAGCGTGGGAAAACCATTGATCACCATGGCGCAACTGCCACAGATGCCCGCGCGGCAGACAAAGTCGAACTGCAGTGAAGGGTCTTGTAGCTCACGTAGTTGATTTAAGGCGATAAATACTGTCATGCCCGGTGTTTCAGTCAACTGATAACGTTCCATCTTTGGCTTGTCTTGGCCATCTTGCGGATCGTAGCGAAAGATATTAAAGCTGATTTGACGGCTCATAGTGGTTTGTTTCCTACCGGTTGGGCTGGAGTGATCGCTAAGGTATCGCTGAGGCGTTCATTAGGAGCCTGCAGGTGGCTTGGCAGCTCGTATGGCATCAGGGCTCGCTGCAGTGTGTTTCTATCGGGATCATCACCTAAGCTCGCGAGCACTTGATTGATTTCTTGTACGCGTTTTTCGGTATCAGGATGGGCGATAGTATTGTCGTTACCGTAGCCTCGATATCCCGGTGGTAGCTCCATTTTCATCACATCTAACGCTTCATAACGCAGTACTGGTTCAAGTGATTCGGCATCTGGCCAAGTCGCCAGCGTGCGGTTGAGCCAATCTTTATCGTTGCGTTGTGGGTAATCTTCCCGTGAATGGGCGCCGCGACTTTCAGTGCGAGCCTCTGCACCACAGGCGACGGTTAGGGCTACTTTTAACATACGGGTGACGCGCAGCGCTTCGACTAACTCAGGATTGGAGTGACGTTTTTTACATTTAAGGCCAAGATTTTTTGCCCGCAGCAGCAAGTCTTTCAAGCCTTTGATGGCTTTATCTAACTCGGGTCCATTACGGAAGATCCCGACGTAGTTCATCATGATGCGTTGCATTTCTTTCTTTATTTGGAAGGGATTTTCTGTACCGTTGCCTTCGACCAGTCCATCGATTTCTTGCTGTAATTTATCGATGAATTTTTGAGTCAGTGCGGTATCAATTTCTAAGTCGTTATTCTGACAAAAATCAGCGACATATTTGCCGATGATCATGCCGCCGACCACAGTTTCTGCCACCGAATTACCGCCTAAACGGTTAAAACCATGCATGTCCCAACAGGCCGCTTCTCCGACGCTGAACAGCCCTTTGAGTTGTGGACTCTCGCCTGTAGCATTGGTGCGCACGCCACCCATGGAGTAATGCTGGGTAGGTCTGACGGGGATCCAGTCTTTACAAGGATCGATACCGAGGAAGTAATCACAAATCTCTTTCACTTCGCGCAGGTTGGTTTCGATATGCTCACGGCCCAGCTGCGTAATATCCAGCCACAGATGCGGGCCGTAAGGGCTTTCGACACCATTACCTTTACGCATGTGCTCTGTCATGCGGCGGGAAACCACATCGCGGGAAGCGAGTTCTTTTTTCTCGGGTTCGTAATCTGGCATAAAGCGATGACCGTCTTTATCACGCAGAATACCGCCATCACCACGACAACCTTCAGTGGTAAGGATCCCCGCGGGCACTATGGCGGTAGGGTGAAACTGCACCGCTTCCATATTGCCTAAGGTGGCGACACCTGTGTCGAGTGCTAACGCTTGGCCTATGCCTTCGCAGATGGTTGCATTGGTTGATATTTCATAAATCTTGCCATAACCGCCAGTAGCGATAGTGGTGGATTTGGCCACATAAGCGCGCAGTTCACCTGTGACTAAACAGCGGGCAATGACACCATGGCAACGCTTACCGTCATGGATCAGCGACAGGGCTTCAATCCGTTCGTGTACTGGAATGCCCATGGAGATAGCTTGGTTATCGACCGCGTACAGTAAAGAGTGGCCAGTGCCGTCTGCGGTGTAACAGGTACGCCATTTTTTAGTGCCACCAAAATCGCGGGCATTGATCAGGCCGTGAGCTTCTTCAGCCTCATTGAGCGTTACCCTTTGTGCATTCATGATGACTTCACGCGGGCCGGCGGAAATCCTTGACCAAGGTACGCCCCAGTTGGTGAGTTCGCGGATCGCTTTCGGTGCAACGTGGGTAAACATGCGTGCGACGTCTTGATCGCAGCCCCAGTCAGAACCTTTTACCGTGTCTTGAAAGTGAATGTCTTCGTTATCGCCCATGCCTTTAACAGTATTGCCTAGGCTGGCTTGCATTCCGCCCTGTGCGGCGGCCGAATGTGAACGTTTTGCGGGAATTAACGATAGCACTAAGGTATCTAGGCCTCGCTCTTTGGTGGCAATCGCGACTCTGAGGCCTGCCAATCCTGCGCCAATGACTAATGAGTCTGTATAAATGATTTTCAAATCAGATCCTTATCTAATAATTTAGATAACATTTCATGGATTTATCATTGCGCTCCTCGGGCATAGATGCGCTGCAACTATGTATCAGAGGAGGATCCGTATGTTGTTTGTCTTGCTATACAGGCTAGGTGCGCCGATAGCGTCATGCCCATTACTGAGGAATAAACGGTTGTACTGGCAAAACTAATTCGATACCAATATTGATATAGGTCACTAGGCTTAATGTGCCTAAACACAATAAATAGACGATCAATACTTGCGCTATAGTGCGGATAAGTGGACGGTTACTACTCACCCCCCACTTTAATATCACTCTGTATAAACCAACGATGCCGTGGAATAACACGATAGGTAAAAACACCACGTATAAGAGCCAAGCGTTATCGTGGTAAACCCGTTCGGCCGAAAGGTGAGGGCCAATATCAGGGTTTAAAATCATAGTGGCAAGATGGGCTGACACTAAGAAAAACAGTAAGAAACCTGTGATCATCTGCCAGAACCATGCTTGGGTATCTCTATGCTTGATAGTAGACATAAAGCCACGCATCGCTCGCCATTGGCCTAATTGCACTGGAAAACGACGTAGTGCGGTGGCGGCATGTACTGCAACAATCACCAGCATAATGACTGAAATGATCTGGGTCACTATGGGGAAGCCATGACCCGTCGAGCTAAACATACTGCCTTCTAAGAATTGCACCATGTGAAAGAAGGTTTCTTTACCAAATAAAATGCTCGCCTCGAAATGCATATGAAATAAGAGGAAAATACCTAATATAAGCCCTGTCACACTTTGTAAGCAGTCTGCTTTAGCCGACCAAGCTTGGCCAAATGGTCCGCCGTTAATGGCGGTAGGAACACGCGTTTTTGCTGACATTAATTCACCTCTTACTCGATTTGCTATGGCGTGAATGTACCTGCATCACGCCAACACAAAGTCTATAGATACAGATTAAAAGAAGAGGGTTAATCCATTTGTAGGCATTAGCCCTGAGAGCACTTAGGGTAAAATTGAGCTACAGCATCATGCCGCCAAACAGGAAGGCCAATGCCACACTGGTGGCAATCGTCACAACGCCAGGGACCAGGAACGGATGGTTAAATACCGCCTTACCAATCCGAGTCGAGCCGGTATCATCCATCTCGACCGCAGCCAGTAGCGTGGGGTAAGTCGGTAATACAAACAGCGCGCTGACGGCGGCGAAAGAGGCCACGGCAGTCAATGGACTTACGCCAATCGCTAAGGCTGCGGGCATTAGCGCTTTTGTTGTCGCGCCTTGGGAGTAGAGCAGCATGGAGGCAAAGAATAAGGTTACCGATAATAACCAAGGCTGACTTTGCAGTAAGGTGCCGGCAAGATCTTTGATTTCCTCGATATGATTCGACACTAAGGTATCGCCTAACCAAGCCACACCTAACACACAAACACAGGCGGACATGCCTGATTTAAAGGTGGCCGCATTGGAGATTTCACTTGCGTCTAACTTACAGAAAATCGTAATAGCGGCAGCTGCCGTGAGCATCAGCACCATAATGGCGGCGTCGCGTGGCAATACAGGGTCAATAATCAAACCGACTTTGTCAGATATCGCAGTGGCATAGGCCATGACAGCCGCAATCGCCAGCAAGAAAATCATCACAGATCGTTTCGCGCCGGCTTTAATTTCGATTTGAGTTGTACCGCGTGTTTTGACTAAACCTTTGGCTAAGCGTTCTTGATAGACAGGATCATCGGCCAGTTCTTTGCCCATTAAGTTGGCAACAACGGCTCCGACCATGCAGGCGAGGAAAGTTGAGGGAATACAAACGGCTAACAGTACTAAATAATCTACGCCAAACGGCTCTAAGATGCCTGAGAAGAACACGACAGCCGCTGAAATCGGTGAGGCGGTAATGGCGACTTGAGATGCGACAACGGCAATAGATAAGGGACGAGAGGGGCGAATGCCTTGCTCTTTTGCGACTTCGGCAATAACAGGTAAGGTGGAGAATGCTGTGTGGCCTGTACCCGCAAAAAGTGTCATGAAATAGGTGACGACAGGGGCCAGAAAGGTGATTTGTTTGGGATGCTTACGTAATAATTTTTCTGCCAGTGAGACTAAATAATCCATCCCTCCAGACACTTGCATGGCCGCAATCGCGGTGATAACTGACATAATGATGAGGATCACGTCAATCGGGATATTGCCCGGTTTGAGTCCCATCCCCGCGGTCAGTATCAGTACCCCGACACCGCCAGCGAAGCCGACTCCCATGCTACCCATCCTTGCACCAAGGTAAATAGCCCCGAGGACGATAATTATCTCTAATATAATCATAGTGTTAACTCTATTTTATTTTTAATTTCAATAGCCTACGCATGTTCACTCTGCGCAGGCTTATTCTTGAATCATCGAGTTGTGGGCTGGGGAAGGCTCCCCAGCCCCACTGAGTTACACTTTGGCTTTGCTGGTATTGCGTTTAGCCTGATATTTAGGATTCATCAGGTTTTCAACTGAGAGAATGTCATCGAGTTCTTCAACCGTTAACAAACCGCGTTCGAGTACCACTTCACGGACATTTTTACCCGTTTGGGCGCAAATCTTGCCTATGATGTCACCCTCATGGTGGCCGATGATTGGGTTAAGGTAGGTCACGATCCCGATAGAGTTCATCACATGAGCCATGCAGATCTCTGGATTTGCTGTGATACCTTCAACGCATTTTTCACGCAGGGAGATACAGGCATTGCCCATCAAACTGAGCGACTCAAACATTGCCTGTCCAATCACAGGTTCCATTACGTTAAGCTGTAATTGACCTGCTTCGGCGGCCATAGTGATAGTGATATCGTTGCCGACAATCTTAAAGGCAACCTGATTGACGACCTCAGGGATCACAGGGTTAACCTTGGCTGGCATGATGGAGGAACCCGCTTGCAGCTCAGGAAGATTAATCTCCTTCAGACCTGTACGTGGACCCGATGAAAGTAAGCGTAGGTCGTTACAAATCTTGGACATTTTAATCGCCATACGCTTAATTGCACTGTGCAGCATAACGTAGGCACCACAATCGGATGTCGCTTCGATTAAATCTTCCGCTGGCACATAGGCGCGGCCAGTAATGTCTGCCAGATACTTAATGGCTAATGCAGAATAACCGACAGGCGTATTGAGCCCTGTACCAATGGCGGTTGCGCCTAAGTTCACTTCTAACAACAACTCTTGGCAACGCTTGATGGACTTAATTTCTTCTCGCAATGTAACAGCAAAGGCATGAAACTCTTGGCCTAAGGTCATAGGCACGGCATCTTGCAATTGAGTGCGGCCCATTTTTAAGATGGTTTTAAACTCTGTGGCTTTAGTGTCGAAAGCGCTGATAAGGTCGGTTAATGCATCTAACAGAATATCGGTACTGTTGATGACCGCAATACGGAAACCTGTTGGATAGGCATCGTTAGTCGATTGGCATTTATTGACATGGTCATTAGGATTGATGACATCGTAACGGCCTTTTTCTAGCCCCATGATCTCCAGTGCAACGTTGGCTAATACCTCATTGGTATTCATGTTGACTGAAGTGCCTGCGCCTCCTTGATAAACATCGACCGGAAATTGATCAACAAATCGACCCGTTGTGAGTATTAGATCGCACGCTTCAATAATTTTGTCAGCGATTTCAGGACTTACAGCGCCTAATTCACTGTTAGCCATGGCAGCGGCTTTTTTTGTTAGCATCATGCCACGGACTAATTCAGGTACATCGGAAATTTTTTGATTACTCAGCTTAAAGTTTTCGATGGCACGTAATGTATGTATGCCATAATAAAACTCATTGGAAACTTCTTTCGTGCCCAATAAATCTTCTTCGATCCGTACGCTATTAGTATCTTTCATTTCGATCCTATTAAATCCAATTAATAGTAAGATATATCTCCGAGTATTGAGTTGTGGATGTGTACAATAAGTATACGTAACACATCAAGAATAACTCATCGAAAACATGAAGGAGAATCGTCTCCTTGACTATCGAAGTAGATCTTAACGCTTTGGCAATAACAGGATTAGGATGGTGATCACTTAACTGTTTGAAATAGTGTATTTCTTTTGTTTCTTAGATAAGTCTCTCAACTCGGATCACTAGTGTGAGCCATTACTTTTTGATGCAAATTAGCTATAGATTTGTTATTCGTTAACCAATCGGCGACATATTTATTCAAGTGTTTTTAAGTTTAAATAAACCATACGATATTTAATTGTCACCGCGTCAATAGCGAATAATCATTGATTAGTTAAATCTACTCAATAATAAATGCATGGTGCTTTCCTTAAAGTTTAAATAATCAATTAGATAACGCTAAATCTGTTATTTCATTTTAGTGAGAGCTATCACAGTGAGGCTTAGACAATAGTGCACACTGTGGGCGTTTATTATTAATCAAAGGATGTAAGCATGAATTTTCCAATGCGTAAGCTTTTGCTCTCGGTCACTTTAGGGTTATTTCTCTCCTCCGCGGCGCAGGCGCTTCCACAGGTACGTATTATTGCCACGGGCGGCACTATTGCGGGAGTCGGACAATCGGCTACTGAGTCTAACTATCAGGCTGGTGAAGTGGGCATTAGTAGCTTAATTGCGGCCGTGCCTGAAATGAAACAACTTGCCGATATTCAAGGTGAGCAACTGGTTAAAATCGGTTCGCAGGATATGAACGATAAAGTTTGGCTAGCCTTAGCCAAGCGCATCAATCTGCTATTGGCTGATAAAGATGTCGACGGTATCGTCATCACCCATGGTACTGATACCTTAGAGGAAACGGCGTATTTTTTAAATCTCACCATCAAGAGCGATAAGCCTGTAGTACTGGTTGGGGCAATGCGTCCATCAACTGCCATGAGTGCCGATGGCCCGATGAATTTGTATAACGCAGTCGCGACCGCCGCTAACCTCGAATCTAAAGGTCGAGGCGTGTTGGTGGTGATGAACGATACCGTATTGAATGCCCGCGATGTGACTAAGACTAACACTACAGGTGTGCATACCTTTGCCGCGCCTAACTTTGGTCCACTGGGCGTTATCCATAACAGCAAGATTGAGTACATGGGTAATACTGAGCGTCAACATACTACGCAAACGCCTTTTGATGTCAGCAAACTCGACAAGTTACCGCAGGTAGGCATAGTGTATAACTACGCCAATGCCAGCGATTTACCTGTCAAAGCTATGGTTGAAGCGGGTTTTGATGGCATAGTCAGCGCTGGTGTAGGTAATGGTAATATTTACCACTCAATATTTGATACCTTAGCTAAGGCGAGTCAAAAAGGCACCTTAGTCGTTCGCTCTAGCCGAGTGCCCACAGGCGCAACCACGCTTGATGCCGAGATAGATGATGCTAAATATGGCTTTATCGCAGCAGGTAACCTTAACCCGCAAAAAGCCCGCATTTTACTGATGCTGTCGTTAACGCAAAGCAAAGATCCACAGCAGATCCAACGTTGGTTTCAACAGTTTTAAGATTCAGCTGCGTGATAAAACAAAAGCCCTGCGAATATTCGTAGGGCTTTTGCATTTTGCATTAATGGCTTACCTGTGAAGTTGTTTTTTCACGAGGCCATGAGCCGAAATATCTAAACAGTGTTGTGATTTTTAAAGCCAAAATTGTGAGGGTTCAACTCAGATTTTCAATCAAGATATTGCTCTGCAATTAGATTGTAAGAAAGGCTTCGCCAATTAAACACTCAATATCTCGCTAATATATGTATACCATTCCACAGTAACCATTAAATCTACAGCTGTTTCAGCTTCCTTCCACGCTCATTATTTTTCGGCATATTCTGACTATATATCAAGGCGATAAACTATTTTTGGTACGGCATAAGGTATTGATTTTGTGACTTAAAGTGCTTTAGGTACTATAGTGAAAGCTTATTTTATCTGAAACATAGGTGAGCGCTTCCTAGGTTTCTTGTTTGATTTTGGGGGCAAAGTGCGAATTTTAATGAACAATTTCAAGGTAATTAGTTTTGTACGTCAGTGGTTACTGCTGGCGCTTTTGAGTATGGCGTTGCCACTGCAGGCGAGCGAAGATCCGCTGTGGATGGGGACTGCTGATTTACCTATGAGCGGACGCATCCATACTGGTGAGCTTACTAATGGCATGCGTTATTTATTGGTGAGCAATAAGACGCCGGAGCAGGCGGTGATAGTTCGAATGCGGGTGGATGTGGGCTCTGTGGTGGAATCAGATACCGAGCAAGGGTTAGTGCACTTTCTTGAACATATGGCCTTTAATGGCTCGACGGGGTTAGCCGCGGGGGAGATGATCCCAACTTTACAGCGCCTTGGCCTGAGTTTTGGGGCTGATACCAATGCTGTGACAGAGTTTCAGCAGACGGTCTATCAATTTAACTTGCCGAGTAATAGCCAAGATAAAATTGATACCGCTTTGTTTTTAATGCGAGAAATTGCCAGTAATCTATTACTCGATCCAGCGCTAATTGAACGTGAAAAAGCGGTGGTGTTGTCTGAGCTGCGTGAACGTAGCGGTGCGGATCTTGAGAATTACCGTAACCAATTACAGTTTTTAATGCCAAACACATTGCTGTCAAAGCGCTTCCCTGTGGGGGAGGCGAACAGTATCAGTAATGCCAATCGCGAGGCGTTGCTGTCTTTATATCAGCGTTTTTATACGCCCTCACGTACTACTTTAATTGTGGTGGGTGATATCGAGGTCGCCGCGGTAGAACAAAAGATAAAACAACAGTTTGCCAGTTGGAAGGCCGCGCCTTTGGCCGCTAAAACCAAGGAACAAGCTATTGGTACTGTCGCAGAGCGCCAAAGTGTCGATGCGGCGGCATTTTTTGATCCAAGTCTGTCAACGTCAGTTTCCCTTGGCATGCTAAAACCCATCTCAGCGATTACCGATAGCCCTGCTGTGCGGGAGCAGGAAATGTTGCTCGAGCTTGCCCACGGCATCTTGTATCGCCGTATGGAGTCGCAATTACTGCATAGCCAAGGTTTATATGGTGTAAACCTGCAGGTTGGACCGCAGTTTGATATTGCCTATGGCACACAGATGAGCCTAGGTACGCAGGAAAATAACTGGCAAGAGGGAATAGCACTCTTGGAGAAAACCCTGCGTCAAGCAAAAGAGTTTGGTTTTAGCCAGCAGGAAATTGACCAGCAAATCAAACGTATGCATAAGGGATATCAGCTAAGTGTCGCGGGTAGCAGTACCATTAACAGTGTGAATATTGCCGAGAGTCTAGTGTATTCGGTGGCGGGCAATCGCGTCCCTGTCGAACCCGATTGGCAGCTCGCATTTTTTGAAAAAATAATGCCAACAGTGACACCGCAAAAGCTAAGCCAAGTGTTTAATCAAACATGGAACGCTACGCCGTATTTGTATCTGACGAGCAATAAGCCCATTGAAAATGCTGAAAAACAGCTTATCGCCAGCTACGAGAAAAGCCGTAAACAAGCGGTGAGCGCACCATCAATCAAGGCGATTGATGAGTTTGCTTATACTCAGTTTGGCGAGCAAGGCAAGTTAGTGGCCGATAGTCGCGATAAGGAAACGGGGATTCGCCAACTGCAATTTGCCAATGGCGTGCGCCTTAATCTTAAGCCTACCAACTTTAACAAAGGCACCACATTGGTCAGCCTAAACATTGGCTTTGGTGAAGTGCCATTCCCTGAGTTGGATGGTTTGTCTTATCTGTTTAACAGTGCGTTTGTGCAGGGTGGGCTCAAGGCCCATGATTATGACAGTCTGCAGGATATTTTTGCGGGACAAGATATTTCCATCAACTTAGGCCTGCGTGAGCAAAGTTTTGGCGGCGAGATTAGCACTAATGCCGCAGAGCTTCGCACGCAGCTTGGCTTAATGACGGCTTATTTAATTGAGCCAGGTATGGATAAGCAGGCTGAGCAATTGTTTCGTGAACAAGTGATTGCCGAGCAACAAAGTATTCATAGCAACCCACAATCTGAGTTTTCTAATCAGTTTGCCCGTATCTCCCATAATGGTGATAAACGCTATGGTTATGGTGAGCCTGAAGAAATTCTCAAACGTCACTTTGGAGAATTAGCGCCGAGTTTCCATTCGGCCGTCGAGCAAGGGGCGATTGAACTCGCTATTGTGGGCGATTTTGATGAAGCGAGTGCCATTGCTGCTGTGGCTGAAACGCTTGGCGCCATTAAGCGTAGCCCTATTGCTAATGCTCAGTCGATAGTACCTGTGTTTCCGAAAGTGCCCGTTCAGAAAACATTAACCCATTATGGTCAACTGGATATGGCGGCACTTGCCATGGTATGGCCTACAACGGACATGACTCACTTGAGTCAACACGCGGGATTGGGTCTGCTGGAGCAAGTGCTAAGCATTCTATTAACGGAAAACGTGAGGGAGAAGGCGGGCGCGAGTTATTCGCCATCGGCCTTTTCTTATAACGATTTCAATGCCAGCGGTTATGGTTACTTAGGTTTGTTTAGCGTGACGACTCAAGCTATGTTGCCAACGGTTGCCGAGTATTTCACCGCCGCAGTTAAGCAAGTTAAAGCGCCTTCGGGGATCAGTGAGGACTTACTTAATCGAGCCCGCCAACCTGTGCTTGAGTGGATGCAAGCTGCGCCGCAAACCAATGGTTTTTGGTTAGATCTCACCTCAACTGCCCAGAGTCATCCTAGTCGTTTTGCTGCCTTTAAACAAAGGCAAGCGTTAGCGCAGCAGATGACAGTTGCAGAACTTAATAAATTGGCGCAGCAATATCTGCAAGACGATAGCAGTTTAATGATCCAAGTCCTTCCTGCACCGCCAGAACCTCAGCAATGAGTGTTGGGCTCATAGAATAGTAGACTGATCATTCACCGACATATCCCCTGTGGTCGCAAACCGCAGGGGATATTTTTCTACCCCTTTCCTTCTTCAGTTCTGTTACCAACTTTTCTTCCTCGTTCGTGGTGTTATGTCCTCCCATAGGTCGTCAATGGAAATACCTGTTGTCGAAAATGCCACTCACAGATCTGCGCGAGTGAAACTAGGCTAGGCGCAACTAATGTGTGAGATGGCTAATGGGGTGAGGTATATGTTTCGATATCTATTGTGCAGTTTTTGTCTAGTGCTTTTGTACCCGACAGGGATAGATATGTACTTGATCGGTTTGCCGCAAATTGCGCAGGATTTAGGGGCGAGTGAGGCGCAGCTGCATATTGCTTTTTCTGTGTATCTTGCGGGCATGGCGACCACTATGCTGTTTGCGGGGAGCTTAGCCGATAGGATTGGGCGTAAACCCATTACCTTGTTTGGCGCATTTTTGTTTGCTATTGCCTCTTACTTTGCCGGTAGTGCGCAAACCAGTGATCTCTTTTTAATGGCACGCTTTGCACAAGGGATAGGTGCTGGTTCTTGCTATGTAGTGGCTTTTGCGATTTTGCGTGATGTATTAGACGATAAGCGCCGAGCAAAAGTGCTCTCTATGGTCAATGGCGTGACTTGCATTATCCCTGTGATAGCGCCTGTGATAGGCCATTTAATTATGCTTAAATTCCCATGGCCTAGCCTATTTAACACTATGGCGGGGATGGGATTAATGGTCTTAACCCTGTGTATTTTTGTATTACGCGAAACCTATCCTAAACCGCAACTTCACACCACAGTTGAGCCAGGTGGGTATAAAGAATCCTTTAAACAGCGGTTTTTTCTCAGTCGTGTGGTGATAACGACTTTAGGTGTGACCACGATTTTAAGCTATGTAAATGTCTCTCCCATGTTGATCATGGGGCAGATGGGGTTTGACCGTGGACAATATTCCAACACTATGGCTATGACAGCATTTGTGAGTATGGTTGCCTCATTTTCGACGCCCTTTTTGCTTAACTTGTTTAAAGAAAAATCGTTAATTTTGTTCTCTCAGACATTATTTGCCGCCGCAGCACTGGTGTTGATCTTGACTCAATTGGGCGGGGTTAGTCAGTCATTCAACCTGCTAGGTTTTAGTTTTGTGTGTTCGGGGTTTGCGATTGGATTTGGGGTCACCATGAGTCAGGCGCTCAGCCCATTTGTGGCTCGGGCTGGAGTTGCCAGCTCTTTACTGGGAATTGCCCAAGTGTGTACTTCAGCTTTATATATTTGGGTGATGGGTCTGCTCGAAGTGAGTGCGATTAATATATTATTAGTGATCCTCGCTGTCGGTGCGCTGGTGAGCATTACACTGATCTTAGCGGTTCCTAAATTGCCGGAAATTGTAATTAATGACCAAATCCCTGAGTCGGCTAGATCTTAACTTATTGTTTATTTTGCAGCTTTTATTACAGGAGCGGAGTGTCTCTAAGACTGCCAAAAAGCTCAATGTCACGCCATCCACTGTGAGTAAGTCGCTGGCCAAATTACGGGATTGGTTTGACGATCCCTTATTTGTCAAAACGCCGCAGGGATTTCAGTTAACGCCATTGGCTCACGGTATGGAGCAGGAGTTATCCGAATGGTTGCAAATGGGTAAGCAACTGATGGCTAAGCGCGGTGACGAGATGACCAAAGGGCTCACCTTCGAGTTGATGCTTGAGTCGCCTTTGTTGCTTATCATGCTTAATGAGCTGACTCAGGCCATTTATACTCAATACCCTGATGCAAAGGTGAAGGTACGAAATTGGGATTACGATTCACTCGAAGCGATTGTGCGTGGTGAAGCTGATATGGGGTTTACCGGCCGAGAAAGTCATCCCCGTTCCAAGGAATCCCTTGATTTATTACCCTATTTTATCGATTTTGAGGTTTTATTTACCGATCTTCCTCAGGTGTATTTACGCCGCGATCATCCCGCCTTACAGGAAGAGTGGAATATAGACACCTTTCTTAAATATTCGCATATCAATATCTTGTGGGAAAAGAGCGAAACCTGGGCCTTGGATGATGTGCTTATTGAGCTTGGGTTAAGTCGCAATATTGTGCTGACCTTGGCCAGTTTTGAGCAGTCACTGTTTGTCGCGGCAGAGCCTCACCACAGCATGATGGCAATTGCGCCACAATATTGTGAGCAATATGCTCGCCAATTACATCCTGACTTAGTCAGTCGCCCGATCCCGTTAAGTGGCGAATATCTTGATAAACTCGCCATTCCTTTTACCTTGATTTGGCATAAGAGAAACAGCCACAACCCCAAAATCACTTGGCTAAGAAACAAGATAAAAGTGATTTATCAGCCGCGTGCGCATGATTAAGACGTTAAGCTTCACAGAGGATATATGTTAGAACTGTTGATTCCTTTAAAGAAGACTGTAAATCAGTCTGCAAAAGATGACCTAGAGCACTGGCTAAGTTCCATGCCTGACGGGGCTGCTTGGTATGTTATTTCGGATTATTGTTTCGGGGACAAAACTAAGCAAAATGACACAGTGTCATTTACAGTTCTCTTACATCACGACAAGCTGAATAATATCAAAGAATATATCAATCACTTTGCCCCTAAAGACATAAAATCAACTCGGACGGTATCTGTCGAATTCTTACAATATATTAATTCCCCAGTTACCTTTTCGTTTACTTTCGTAATTGACCGAAAGGCTAACTTGCTTAGAGATTATGCTACAGATGAAAATATGCTGTCATTCTTACCAGCGTTTCGCAATGTAGTATCAGATATCGCAAGTAACTCAACATTTCAAAACGGCTATGTTGATGGAGTCATGAAAAGAGTTAGAGCTTTTGAAGCTGATTTCTCAAAGAAAAACTTTAATTCAAAATTAGCCCGTCAAATTTACATAGTGTCAGCATTTGCTAGTGTCGTTTTTGAAGTTTTAGCTATAGCTAAAAAGCCCAAATATATTCAGTGGATTTCTGACAGAGATGCGCTGCTTGAGCGATATGATAGTTTTGCTTTTGACCTATCATACTTTTTATTTTTACAGAGTTATTCTGTACACTTTGAGCGAAAAGAAAATTCAGTGTTAATGTTAGATACCCCTCAGTTTCTATTCCCAGAACCAGAGAAGTCTGGGAAAAACCATTATGATGAGTTAATTCGAATTCCTGATTATTTGGCGGGGACCTTAGCGGATCTAGATGTCTCATCCAATAAATTTACTAAAGATAAGTACAATACAATCCTTTTAAATTCGTTAGTTAACTCTCGCAACCAAGCTGTCATCTACGTTACAGGCAAGGGAAATGATCTTTGTTGTAAACGTTTGGTTCACAAAGCTTAATAAGTGTCTCATAAAGCTTAACAAGCGCCTCATAAAGCTTAATAGGCGTCTCATAAGGGACTGTCAACGTGTGGCGTTTCCTGTCCCATTCAACTGCGATGTGGTTACGGCTGTTGTGATTGAGTTTGGTAGTCGCGTTGTCTGCTCCTTAGGCGGGTGTTATTCCCAATTGCTGGCAAATATGTTGGATACAAAGTTCCCGCTGTTGGCACCATAGCCCATAGCTGACGGGGATAAGTTTAATCCCTGCGCGCTGTAAGAGTTTATACAGTTCAATATCGAAAAAGTCCGCCCAAGGCCCTGGGTAACCGATTAAATCTATTGCTAAATATTGGTTACCATGGCGGCACAAAATATCCAGTTCTAGCCCTGCCATATGGTAGGCTCGCCATACTGTTATGCCTTTTTCTTCAATCGCGAGTGCCACAGACTGGCCGAAGCTATCGAGGGAATCGACATAATTGTGTGCCGCTTGAAATTGGCCCGCCGATGCTAAGTAAGTTGCCAGTAAATTATTGTTGGGGAGTTCATGCGCTTGTACCGATAAAAATAGCCACTGCATTTGTTTAGCGCGGGTGATGGCGACATTGAACATATCTTCGCGATTTAAATACACGGCGGCGCGGCTGTCGTTGGCCGTAATGCTAAACGACAGCAGCATAATATCGCGCTCTTCCCCTTGAAAACCAAAGGGCGTGGCAATCCGTAATTGGTGACGCTCGAGTTGTTGTGCGCTAAAGCGCGCAAGGATTTGCTGGGATAAATACTCCGTCTGATTGCGAAAACAGGAGAGTACACCAATGCTGGAAGGCACTAATACATTTTCTTGTTCATCAATCAGTTGAGCTAACTTTTGAATTAATGCCTCCGCTTCTATGGCGTTAATTCCCTTACTATCACGGCTGCCGGTAACGTGGACTCTGTGTAAGTGCCCTGAACTTGTGCAAGGTCTGTGCTGCATAATCTTCAGCATGCCTTGATAAAACTGCTGATTACTAAATTGGATCAGCTCAGGTTTACTCCGAAAATGCTCATTTAAAAATACCACTTGGGATTGGCTTGCGAGGGATTGTGACGCTAAGTCGAGCATACTGGCATCACGGTAGCTCATTAGGCCGCGGCAATCCTGCGCGAGTCCGAGTTGGGTCTGGATTTGAGTTTGTTTTGCGCGGGATAAAAACGAGAAATGTCGCAGTTGTTTGCTATCTCCCACCACCAGTGCCGCCTTTGCTCGCTGCAAGGCCGGTAAACATGCGGCAATATTGGCTTGAGTGGCTTCATCAATAATCACTAAGTCAAACATTTGCTGCTCCATGGGCAGCACTTTATGCAAGCTGGCAAGGCTAGATAACCAAATGGGAAAGGTTTGTTTTAAGGCATCAAAATCCGTCTTGTAGAAGCCGTCGAGTTGCTTAGCGGACTGGCGAGCGCGTAACGCACTGGCAAAACTCACCAGCGTACTGCGCTTATGTTTGAGTAATTGGTTTAATCGATAGTGAGTTGCCAATTGTAAGTATTTGAGGCTTAAGTCTTCTTTTTGCGCGATGAGGGCCGTTAATTTATCGAGTTCATTCCATTGCTGGGCAAACCTTTTGATACCTGCACGGTAAGCACAATTATAAAATCCTAAGCGCCAACGGGATTGTCCTTGTTGTAAGGTCGCCAGTTTTTGGCCGCGACGTATGGCATGGCGGCAATGACGTATAAAGCCCGCTTCCATCTTGACTTGCTGACGAGTCACAGTATTAAGTTGCTGTTTTGCATTGAGTAGCAACCTATCCGAGACGGCTTCATCAGATGCTGGGTGCTGACCATGGAGCATTTCATCAATCTGGTTTTTAAGGACTTTTATAAACTGCGGCGAGCCTGCTCGAATAAGGCTGCTCCCTAGCTGGAATTGTTGCTGTAACTTATCGGCAATCACATCAACAGCAACATCAGTGTGGGCGACGATGAGGACAGATTTACCCCTTAATACCTGCTCTGCTGCCACTGTGGCTATGGTGTAACTCTTACCTGTTCCTGGTGGGCCTGAGATCTGCCCCAAAGTATGATTGGCCGCAATCTTTAAGGCCTGAATTTGCGCGCGGCTTAACAGCCCAGGAAGATAAGCCTCTTGTGTGTCTTCACTGGCGCTGATTGATGTTGTTTGTTGTGTTTCTGCGAATAGCGCTTTAAGCGGTGCTGATGGTTCAGGCGCTGTCATTAGTTTGTCGAGTTCGTGCAAAATGCCCCGGCTTGCGATCGAACGTTCTGCCAAAATGATTTGGCTTCGACTGACAAGAAACTGCCCACGTTTACGGCATAAGCTAGTGAATTCAGCCTCATCGATCAGCTTGGGAAAATGCAATAAATGACTGGTATCGACATCGGCTTGGCCCGCCCGCAGCCAAGATATCCAGCCACTGACATCCGTTGGATTATCGCGTAAATCTTGGCTTAGGCTATGTCCTTCAACGACTAATTTTTCTAATAGAGCTTCATTGATAGTGAATGGTCCGCTGCCAGCTAGAGTGTTATTGCTCTCTAGGTAGAGATTATCGCCGTCAGCCTGTAATTGGCATTCGCGATAAAGGAGTGGTGTCACGACTTTTCGTTTTTCGCCATTAAGGTCGACTGTGCCGCAGAAAAACAGACAGCAGTGCAATAATACCTTTTCGCGTAAATACAAAGCGCTACGTGCTAGTAATGCACTGGCGGGAGCAAATGGCACTGGCAAGCGGGGTAGGAAGCCACTGCTTAACTCGTCTTCATGTTGGAGTAATAGCTGATCTTGCTCGGCAAGCTTGTGGCTAGACCAGAGATTGATTTCAGCACTATCGTGTTGAAAACATTGTTTGTAGTAGTTGAGAATCCCTTGCAAATCCTATCCATCCCAAAGGCTTAATTGGCGATGCGAGAGTAACCTAATCGCATTAGTCGAACAAGGTTTGTACCGTCTGAGGATAGTTTATCTATAGTCGCTTTAAGCCTAAAAGAGAGGTGTTCGATAGATCAGCCATTTTCCACTGGAGCAGAAGCGTTTTTGAGAAGCGAGCAAAAGTATCAGCAGCCGCATTTGTATCAATTAAGGGCTTGAAAAGTGTGGTTTGTATCACTTTTTTGTGTGTTATTGAAATGTTTGTTAAGTGTTTTAGTTTGTAAAATATTTGTTTTTGTTTTTAGTGGAAATTGCCATTGTTGTCATTGTATAACTGCGTAGATTGAACTGAATTTTTGTCTGCTAATGAGGGAAACAATGATAAAAAGTAAGCTAAAGGGATTCGCTGCGGTGGCTGTTGCCTGTTTAGCGGTAACGGCATGTGGCTCAGATGATAATAATGAAGAGGGCACAGATCAAAATGCCACCTATGTGCAATTCTATAATGCTTCAGCTGGAAGCACTGCTACTGCACTCAAAGTTGCCGATAAAACCTA
Organism: Shewanella sp. SM71; assembly: GCF_025653905.1. Classification (NCBI taxonomy): domain Bacteria; kingdom Pseudomonadati; phylum Pseudomonadota; class Gammaproteobacteria; order Alteromonadales; family Shewanellaceae; genus Shewanella; species Shewanella sp. SM71. The sequence continues at coordinate 196,795 of NZ_JAKKRW010000008.1, read as the reverse complement.
TGAAAGTGTGATCTATGGGGACACTATGCCGCGATTTACGTCGACGGCTGGCGTAACTGCGATTGAAGTGATGGCTAAGGATGCCTCTGATAAAGATATCTCTATTTATAAAGAAAATATCGATTTGAAAGTTGCAACGGACCATTTCTTTGTATTACATGGTGATTTTACCGAACCTAAATTACTTAATATCAACTATTCTCGCACTGAACTCGATAAGCTCAACGAAGTGGCTGAAAACAGTAAAATGCAGCTCTTGATTGCCAATACTGCTGTACATGCCCAAGCCTTTGACGCTTATGTTTCTAAGTCGACCCAAACCTTTGCCGATGCCGTGATGTTAGGCAGTGTGGCCTACGGTGAAGTGTCGCAGCCGCAAGTGATGGATACGGGTGAATATAAGGTTTACCTCGCACCAGCGGGAACAACCAATGTTTCTTATACAACTGCGAACATTAAATTCAGTTCTAAGGTGCCTTATAAGCTGATTATCCGTGAAGGTTTTGGTGCTTCGGATTCAAAAATCACCTTGGACAGTGTCGATTCAACCACCAATGTTCGTAATCATGTAGCATTAGAAGCGAGTGTCGATTATCGCGTCTTTAACGGTTTAGGTTCGCACATTATCGATGTGAAAGTGGCTAGCAGTAAGCAAGATACTCTGTTTAGCGAAGTGCCATCTTTTGGGGTGACTAGCTATCAAGGTGCTGAGTTTAATGATTTTGGTGTGAGTGTGTTCGACCACGGTACGCAAAATAAATTGCTCGATAATGTGCTTATCACCCTGAACCAAGATGAGATTAAAACCATCTTCATCTATGAGCAAATGACCGAGCAGGGCAGCCAAGTGAAGGCGATGGAGATGAAGCAAACTAAGACGCCAAGTCCCTATAGCTTTAAGTTCGACATTGTGAGTTTTGCCGATAAAAGCAATCTAACCGTGTATTTCTTAAAGGCAAATGACACGATTGAAACGGCTGTAAATAAGATCACCGCGGTCAATCCTGCGAGCCCTCAGTCAGTGACTGTGCCAGCTGGCGAATATTCTATTAAAGTTATCGCTGTGGAAAACGGTACTAAAACCGTTGTCTATGCATCCGATTTAATGGATTTCAGCAATGAAGACAATGTGACTATGGTGCTGAATAAAGATCCTTCTACTAGCTTTGGTTATAACTTGATTAAGATCTAACCGCTAAGGTGAGTGAACGGCTCTAATAAAACAGCGCTACTTAGGTAGCGCTTTTTTTGGGCTGTTTTTGTGTGCTCGTTTTAGTGGGCTTAGTAGATTGAGCATTATTGTCTTAGCATTCACTTTTTATTGATTGTGGCTGCGGGGTTAATGTAGGCTGATCGGCAAAAATTAAGCCGAGCATTGCTGTGGTGTGAATAAGCTGTGGTATGAATAACGTGAGCAATATAGGAAAAGGAGTTCACTGTGATGAATAAAGGATTTAAAGACGGTCATTTCCAAATTGGTGAAGGCAGTATTAGCGGTACTATAGCGTGTATGTTAGCGATATTATCGTTTCTGGGTGTATTGGCGTTTCATTTTCCCGAATATCTCACCACTCCAGAATTACGCCAAAGCTATAATGTCGATGTTATTCGCAGCTTAATATTTGTCGCCTTAGTGGTATCGGGCAGTTTAGGTTTATTGAATTTTATTCGAAATAAAAATAAGCGTTTCGGCTTTGTGGCTTGGGTATTTGTGAGCTTAGCGATTGCCTTTGGTGGTCATCAAGTTGAGGTCGAGCCTTTTGCTAATCATAAGGTCTCACTGGGTTTAGATTGGTTTATTTTAGACTTATTAGGCTCAACCTTAATTTTCATTTTTATCGAGAAATGGCTACCCCATAAACCAGAACAAGCAATATTGAGACCCGAGTGGCAAGGGGATTTAAACCATTTTTTGGTGAATCACTTAGCGATTGGATTTGTATTATTGGTGGCAAACCAATTTGTGCAGTCGACCTTTTCTTGGGCTATTTCCAGCACAGTGCAAAGCTTTATCGCGGGTCTTCCCTTTGTGTTGCAACTGTTGTTGATTTTATTGGTCGCCGATTTAATGCAATATGCGGCGCACCGTGCTTACCATGAGATCCCTTTCCTGTGGCGCTTCCATTCGGTGCACCATAGCGCGAAACATTTAGATTGGTTGGCTGGTTCAAGGCAACATATGTTTGAGTTGATTGCTACCCGTTGTTTAGTGCTCACGCCGATTTTTATCTTAGGATTCTCCAAAGACATCATCAGTATTTATGTGATTATCGTTGGCGTGCAGGCGGTCTTTAATCATGCCAATGTGCAGGTTAACTTTGGCTGGCTACGTTACTTAATTGTCAGTCCGCAATTCCACCATTGGCACCATGCTTCCGATAAGGCGGCAATCGACCGTAACTATGCTGCCCATTTTTCTTTTTTAGATTACCTATTTGGGACTGCAGTTCGAGGTCAGAAAGAGTGGCCAGAGCAATATGGTGTCGTGGGCGATTACATGCCTGTTGGCATGTTTAAGCAGCAATTGTATCCCCTTGGTTTAGCGAAGAAAGACACAAAATAATGGCGTGCAATTAGAATGGTTTGTTTTGGAATGATTGTCCGGGAGTATTGGTTAGGTCAACTGAGTAGTAACGCTGAGCTGTGGCGGTTAACTCTGATATTGGGATAGAAACAAGCCCAACACAGCGCTTTGGAACCGCGCTTTGTTGGGCTTTTTGCCGTTCAAACTACAATCGTTATTCGGAAATTTTCAGTTCTTGGCCTGGCTTAATAATGCTTTTGCCATTGAGCTGGTTCCACTTCATTAAGTCAGCCAGTTTAACCTTATTCTTACGGGCGATTTTATCCAGCGAATCGCCGGATTTTACCTTGTACGTGGCCGCTTTCGTTGCCGGTTTATCGGCCGATGTTGAGTCGGTGGCAGTGCTATTCGCCTTGCTTGATGGCTTACTGCTGGCTTTCTTATCGGCCTTCGCCTTAGTTTTAGTGGGTTCAGGCTCATTATCATTGCCCGCCATTGGCGTTAACAGTGTGAGCTCTTGGCCGATTTTTAGGCGGTCAGATGTCAGATTGTTGGCCTGTTTTAATGCTTTCACTGACATATCAAACTTGGCTGCGATTGTGCCTAGGCTGTCGCCAGATTTGACGATATAGCTTTGGCTGTCATAGCGTTTTTGAGCGTAGAGCTTGTCTTGATTTTCCTGATAATGACCTATGTTTTCCAGCGGTAAGGCGATTTGATATTTGCCTTTGCTGGGGATTACACCTTGGCGAAAGCCTGGGTTATAGGTTTTAAATTCTGCTTTGCTGAGCCCTGCTGCATTAGCAATCTGGCCAATATCTACGCCATTAGGTGCTGGCACTCTTTCCAAGAAAGGGCGGTTAGCAATAGGAGGGACTTTTAAACCGTAGTGGTTGGGATTTCGAATAATCTGAATAAATGCCAGCCACTTAGGGACTGTTTGTACTCGCTTAGCGGGGATACCCAGTGACCAAAAGTCCGTAGGTTTGCCCTTGGCTTTGTTTTTATCAATGGCGGCTTTGATCACTAGCTCACCGGTATTGTAGGCGGCGACGGCGTTGATCCAGTCTTTGTCTAAGGTGTCGTATAGGTGCTGTAGATAGTCGAGCACTGCATCGGTTGAGGCCAGCGCATCTTTACGGCCATCGTAGGCTGAATTCACCGTTAAGCCAAAATTACGTCCAGTAGCAGGGATCATTTGCCACAGTCCTGCGGGGCCGTTAGCTTGTGCTAAAGGGTTATAGCCACTTTCGACTATGGGCAATAACGCCAATTCTAATGGCATGTTACGCGCTTCGAGCTGGCTGACTATGTAATACAAGAATGGCTCGGCGCGATCGCCAACCTGATTCATAAATTTTTGTTTATCATCGAAAAAGTTACGCTGTTTACGTACTTCGGCATCATCATGGACATCAATGGTATTGGCGTGTTGGATCTTTTCCCACACATCGCTGTACTGCTCAATCACTGCGGGTGGTGTTTGATGCTGTTGTGGCGAGTGGTCGTTATCGTTACTGACATCACTTGCTGTGGCATTGAATTCAGTGGTTGATGGGCTTGCTGATGTTGTAGCACAACCGCTCAGTAGGGCCATTAGCATGGCAAGCATAAGCACTGTAAATGAGTGCGTTTGGCGAAAATGTGTCCGCATGATTGTCCTGTGATGAGTTGACTGGGCATTCCATATTGGTGCACATGCTAATCTGTTTTCGAGTTTCTGGATAGCTCCCCCAAGTTTTACCTATAGTATCAAAGTTGTCTTAAGGCCGATTGTGCCGCCCTTTGATTGCAGATCCTGCGTTTAGCTTTGTCGATTTATACGCTACCATAGCCGCGATTTTTCATTAACTTGGGTAGCAAAGTGCAGACGTTAGCGCAGTTAAGAGCAGGGCAGTTACAAGGGATCACGCGTTTACAATTGGTCGAGGAGTTAACCGAGTTTCCACGGGAGATTTTTGACTTAGCCGATACCCTCGAAATCCTCGATTTATCGAATAATCAATTGAATGCTTTGCCCGAGGACCTGTACCTATTATCGCGTTTAAAGATCATCTTTGCTTCTAATAACCGCTTCGAGCATTTACCCGAGGCATTAGGACGCTGCACAAATTTAGAGATGATTGGCTTTAAGGCCAATCAAATTAAAACAGTGACAGCTGCGGCATTACCGCTGCAAACCCGCTGGCTCATCCTAACCGATAACCTCATTGAGACGTTGCCTACGGCCATGGGCGATTTACATCGTCTGCAAAAATTAGCCTTAGCGGGTAACCGTTTAACAGCCTTGCCCGGGTCGATGGCCAATTGCCGCAACTTAGAGTTAGTGCGTTTATCGGCCAATCAACTCCACGCACTGCCAGCTTGGTTACTCAGTTTGCCCAAACTGACTTGGCTCGCCTTTGCGGGAAATCCATTCAGCCATACCTTAGTCGATCCCCACGCCGATGTGGCCACAGTGGCGAATGTGACTCTGGGTGATATCAAGTTGGCTGAGAAGCTTGGCGAAGGGGCTTCTGGGGTCATTTATCGAGGCGATTGGTTGAATCAAGCCATGATAGCCGCGACGGGGTCGGCGCAGATTGCGGTAAAACTCTTTAAGGGTGAAGTGACGAGTGATGGTTATCCCGCTGACGAGTTAGATTGCTGTCTCACAACGGGTGATCATCCCAACCTTATTAAGGTCGTGGCGCACATTAGCCAGCAAGATCAATTGGGTTTAGTGATGGAACTTATTCCGCCAGGGTTTAGTAACTTAGGGCTACCACCAAGTCTTGTCACCTGTACTCGCGATACCTTTAAAGACGGTAGCCAATTTCGCCTTGATGAAGTCGCCAAAATCACACACCAGTTGGCCGATGCAATGGCGCACATGCATGCCAAACAAGTAAGTCATGGTGATGTCTACGCCCATAATATTATGGTTAATCAACAGATGAGCTTATTGTTTGGGGATTTTGGTGCGGCATCAAACTTACGCAATCTATCGACAGCAGAACGCTTAGCGATAGAAGCTATTGAAGTGCGGGCGCTTGGTTGCTTGATTGAAGATCTGTTGGCCTATGTGGATGCATCGGCCGATGTGAGTGCCTCGATTGGCCCTCTGTACTACACACAGTTGAGTGCGATTAAAGACGAGTGCATGCAGTTAGATGTGGCTCAGCGCCCCTGTTTTGCAGATGTGAAAAAGGCCATCGGAGCCCTGTTAAAAGGTAAATAGTGGCTTGCTAACCGGCTGGCTCTACACTTGTTTCAAGTTTGCTGTATTTTATGGTTGTTTGTGTGATTTAAGTGCTCACTATTGAGTTTATCGTTAAGTTATTGTTTTGTTTGGTTGTGTAACCGAGTTTTTACTGGCACTGACTGGGATTAAGCCTATAGGCTGTATACCCAAATAACCTCAAATTGCTTAAACAGGCACTTTGGGGGGACTTGGTATTAGTTTTGGGTTCAATCCGGTTTGCTGTTGTCGGATAGGATGTCCGTTGAATAGTAAGAACGATAGGTTTGCATACTATGTTTACACGAACGCTGTTTATACAAAGAGTAACTGAACGAGCACGCAGTGCATGCGATATGTCATTAAAAAGCCATCCCCATCATCTCCCAAAGGCGCCCTTATTCGCGCCTTTGCCGTTTCTACTGGCGAGTGTTTTCGCTTTAGCCCCTATGGCCGTGATGTCGGCGGACAAGGTTGACATTATCCCTGTGACGGTCGAGGCCGTTAAAGAAACGTCCTTTGCCGATGTAGTGAATGAAGTCGGTAAAATCAACGCTATCGATTCAGCCACACTGAACTTTAATGCTAGCGAAAAAATTAGCGCGATTCATTTTAGTAACGGCGACAAAGTGACTAAAGGCCAAGTGATTGCCGAGCAGGACAACATTAAAGCCAAGGCTGATTTAGACAAAGCCAAGAGCACCTTAGCACTGGCTAAAACTAAGCTGGAGCGTATCGAAGATTTACTGATTAAAGAACCCTTTGCGCTTGCTAAGCAAGATGTGGATGAGCTACGGGAAAATGTGAATCTGGCCGATGCGGATTTTCGCCAGAAACAAGCAACCATGAACGATTACCTGATCAAGGCTCCCTTTGATGGTCAGTTGACCAGCTTTAGTCAGTCTATCGGCAGTCAAATTGGTGCTGGTACGGCCTTAGTCACCCTCTATAGTTTAAATCCGGTCGAAGTGCGTTATGCCATTAGTCAGAAGGATTTAGGCAAGGCGCAAAAGGGCCAAAAGGTGAATGTGACTGTTGAGGCCTATGGTAATAAGGTATTCAAAGGGTTAGTTAACTATGTTGCCCCTGCGGTAGATGAAAGCTCAGGACGGGTTGAAGTGCATGCCGCCCTTGAAAACCCTGAGTTTAAGCTTGCTCCTGGCATGTTCGCCAACATCAAGCAGTTCTATAGTCTAGGGATTAAACGTCTATTAGTGCCGCAAAATTCGATTATTGCCAATAACGATGAACGTTTTGTCTGGCTAGTGCAGGGCGATAGCGTAGTAAAGCAAGTGGTTAAACTCGCTCAAAATACGAATGACGGTTATGCCGTCGTGACTGAAGGTTTAGCCGAAGGCGATTTAGTCGTTAAAACGGGTATGCAAAACCTCAAGTCCGATAGCAAGATCAAAGTCGTGCAGGATAGAAACACTGCAGATAAAGCGGCAACATCAAGCGCTGACAAAGGTGCTGATTCAGGCTCAACTCCAAATATTGAGGTGGCTGAATAATGCGTTTACCCGAAGTCTGTATTCGTCATCCTATCTTCGCCTCCGTACTCAGTATTATGGCTGTGTTACTGGGCTTGATTGCCTTTCAAAAACTCGATATCCAATACTTCCCTGAGCATACCACCCACTCGGCATCTGTAAATGCGTCGATTGCAGGGGCGAGCGCCGATTTTATGTCGAGCAACGTGGCCGATAAGTTGATTGCTGCGGCTTCGGGCATAGATAAAGTCGATACCATGTCGACCGATTGTAGCGAGGGGCGTTGCTCATTAACGATTAAATTCAATGATGACACCAGCGATATTGAATACACCAACTTAATGAACAAGTTGCGTAGCAGCGTCGAAGGGATTAACGATTTCCCCCAGAGCATGATAGATAAGCCCACAGTTACCGACGATACCTCGGCCACGGATTCGGCCAGTAATATCATCACCTTTGTGAACGCGGGTGGCATGGAAAAGCAGGCTATGTACGACTACATTAGCCAGCAGTTAGTACCGCAACTCAAACAAGTTCAAGGCGTTGGTGCCGTTTGGGGGCCCTATGGTGGCTCACAAAAGGCGGTCAGAGTCTGGCTCAATCCTGAACAAATGAAGGCGCTGAATATTAAAGCTGCCGATGTGGTGGGCACGTTAGGCTCCTACAATGCCAGTTTTACCTCGGGCGCGATCAAAGGTAAGTCGCGGGATTTCTCGATTAACCCTTTGAATCAAGTTGAAACGCTTGAAGACGTGAAGGATCTGGTGATTAAGGTCAGCGAGGGTAAGATCATCCGCGTGTCCGATGTCGCCGATGTGGTGATGGGCGAGGAAAGTCTGTCGCCGAGTATGTTGTCTATCGGTGGACATAGTGCAATGTCATTGCAGATTTTACCGCTGAGCAACGCTAACCCCGTGACAGTGGCTTCGAACATTAAAGCCGAAATTGCACGCATGCAAAAACATTTACCCCAAGGCTTAGAAATGAACTTGGCCTACAACCAAGCTGATTTTATTGAAGCCTCCATCGACGAAGGGTTTTCTGCGTTGATTGAAGCAGTGATCTTAGTTTCGCTGATTGTGGTGTTATTTTTGGGTAGCCTGCGGGCGGCATCGATCCCCATTATTACCATTCCCGTGTGCGTGATTGGGGTGTTTGCTGTGATGTCGGCGCTCGGATTTAGTATCAATGTGTTGACTATTCTGGCGATTATTTTGGCCATTGGCCTGGTGGTGGATGATGCCATTGTGGTGGTCGAGAACTGTTATCGCCATATTGAAAACGGTGAAACGCCTTTCAATGCGGCGATTAAAGGCTGTCAGGAGATCATTTTCCCTATCATTGCGATGACGTTAACGCTCGCCGCCGTGTATCTGCCGATCGGATTAATGTCGGGCTTAACCGCCGATCTGTTTCGGCAATTCTCCTTTACCTTAGCAGCGGCCGTAATGATCTCTGGCGTGGTGGCGTTGACTTTGTCGCCTATGATGAGCGCTTATCTTATCAATACCACTGAGCAACACCCTAAATGGTTTAGCCGAGTCGAGAATGCGCTGCAGCAGTTAAATCATTTGTATATCAATGAGCTGAATAAGTGGTTTTTCCGCAAGCGCTTGATGTTTGGCGCGGCTGTGGTTTTGGTGGGTCTTGCGGGTATTGCTTACTGGCAATTACCCAAAATACTCTTGCCTGCGGAGGACTCTGGCTTTATTGATGTGGCGTCTAATGGTCCTACCGGTGTCGGTCGGCAGTATCATCTCAATCACAATGCTGAGCTTAATGGCGTGATGGACGAGCATCCCGCGGTTGGGGCTAACTTGTCCTATATCGAGGGAGAGCCAGTGAACCATGTGCTACTCAAACCTTGGGGTGAGCGCAGTGAGGGTATAGATGATGTGATCAGCGACTTGATTACAACATCAAAGGAAAACGTTTCTGCCTATAACATGTCGTTTAGCATTCGCTCAGCGAATAATCTTAATATTGCCAATAACTTGCGTTTAGAGCTGACGACCTTAGATCGGAATAAGGACGAACTCAGCGAAACCGCCGCCAAAGTGCAAAAATTACTCGAGGATTATCCTGGCCTGAATAACGTGGGCAACTCAGTGCTTAGGGACCAACTACGCTACGATCTGTCTATCGATCGCAACGCCATTATCCTCTCAGGTGTGAGTTATGGTGATGTCACTAATGCACTTTCTACCTTTCTTGGCTCAGTGAAGGCGGCGGACTTACATGCTACCGATGGTTTTACTTATCCTATTCAAGTGCAAGTAAACTTAGACAAATTGAGTGATTTTAAAGTGTTGAATAAGCTGTATGTCACTTCTGAATCTGGGCAAGCACTGCCATTATCGCAATTTGTGTCGATTAAACAGACTACGGCAGAATCTAACATTAAGACGTTTATGGGTCTTGATAGCGCTGAATTGACGGCAGATATTATGCCCGGCTATTCAACTGATGAAATCAAAACCTACTTAGATGAACAATTACCGACATTGCTTAATGATGCCCAAGGCTTTAAATACAATGGCGTGGTAAAGGATCTTATGGATTCGCAGGCGGGCACTCAGTCGCTATTCTTGCTGGCATTGGTGTTTATCTATTTGATTTTGGCTGCGCAGTTCGAAAGTTTTGTCGATCCCTTAATTATCTTACTGACTGTGCCCTTGTGTATTGTCGGTGCGTTATTGACCTTAGCCTTGTTTGGCCAGAGTGTGAATATCTATTCGCAGATTGGTTTATTAACCTTAGTGGGGCTAGTGACTAAACACGGTATCTTGCTGGTGGAGTTTGCCAATAAGCAACAAGACCAAGGTTTGAGTGCGATTGAGGCGGCGCGAAGCAGTGCCAAATCTCGTTTAAGACCGATTCTAATGACGTCTTTAACCATGATTTTAAGTGCGATTCCTTTAGCCTTGGCATCGGGACCGGGCTCGTTAGGGTTAGCTAACATAGGTTTAGTCTTAGTCGGAGGTCTGTTAGCGGGCACTTTCTTCTCGTTATTTGTAGTGCCTGTGGCCTATGTCGCTATGGCTGAATTGAAGGCCAAGGATGTGCTTGCTAGACTGCGAAGTGCTTAAGTTGAGTTTTATGCGCTGGGTTTATCGCCCCTAGGCTGAGAGGCATGGGTTCAACTTGCCTGTAAATACGTTATGATTTAAGCCAACGGCTAAACGCGTTGGCTTAATTTTTTGTCGATAACTTAATGATCTTTGTTGTATTTAAGCGAGTGTTTAAGTGCGAGTGGATTTGCCTCATCAGCGACGGAGAGCTGGCATTATGAGTTTGTTACATTGCTTTCATAGGGCTTTTTTATATTTGGTTTGCTCGGCTGGATTGATGTTTGCCTCTCCCGTCATGGCCTCTTTTTGGGATTCTTTATTTCGTAGTGAGTTGCCCGTCGATCAAGTGACTGCACCTGTAGACAGTCCGCGTTTCGAGTTCGTCGGTGTATTACCTGCTAATACGCAATTAGAACTTGTCGGTTATTACGTTTCATCTGTTTGCACCCGAAAGGAAATCCGTTTTCCCAGTGGTGATATTGCTAATCCTTACCGCGCGACATTCGAAGAAACCTCAGTGCTGCGGCAAGTGATTAGCAGTGGTAGCAAAGCGAGTGAGTTTTCGCTGCCCTTAGCTTTAAATGGTGGCGGCGATTGTCAGTGGCGGCTTGAGGATTTAATGCTCGATGTGACAATACTGCCGAACCATCCGTTGTGGCAAAGGGCTAAAACACTTAAACAACAATACCTTGCTAAGTTGCAGCGCACTTCTGTTGTGGATGCAGCACAAGTTGCTAGCCAAACGACGTTGCCGACTCAAGTGTCACCCCACGATGATTTTTATTTAATTCATGAACTTAATATCGATCCTATTCATGCGGGTAGCGAGGCGGATAATTCGTTGCTTGCGACTACGCCTTTATCTTTAGCGCCAGTTTACTATCCAGTATTTATTCATTCTCCTAAGGAAGACAAACCCTTCGAGGCTAGGCTGAAAAGCAGTTTGCAGCAAATTTCTAGCCTATGGGCTAGTCCTTATACTCAAGCGGTTCGTCGCGGTGATGAGGCTGTGATGAAGGTGAATTTTAATCCACAGATTGCCGAACAGTATGAGGTCAATGTTTGGTATCAGCCTGATACGGTTGAGGTGAATTATCCCGATGGTACTCAATATACTTATGCTAACGGTGATGTGGAATTGTATGCCTATGGTAAACCTGAATCACAAATCAATACCTTAGCTCAGAGTTCAAAGGCTGCTGATAAACGATTGTTAGCACGTATCTATGAGCTTGGGCACGCCTTACCCAAGGATAAAATTAAGGCACAGAAATATTACCGTGAAGCCGCTGAAGCTGGCGATATTGAGGCGCTGCATTGGATGCGAGATCAAGCGGGTTACGCGGGGCGTGCCGATGAGAAGATCTATTGGCTGGAGCGCGCCGCGAGCTTTGGCGATAACGCGGCAAAGCTTGAGTTAATCCGTTTACCTTTATCGGTTATCGAGCGTGGCTTGGTTAATACAGGTGCGGATAAGGTTCGTGAAACGCAAGCATGGCAGCAGTTAAATCAGCTAGTTGACCAAGGGTTGCCGGAGGCAAGAAGTCTGATGGCGTTTTATCAAGTGTTATCTTGCTCCCCTTACTTTAATGCCACAACGGCATTGGAAAATTATCGCCTGAGTGTGAAGGCTAAGCCTGAACTGGCCCATGCGGCGGCGAGCGATTACTACTATTTGGCGGATAATTTTGCTGCGGGTAAGGAATTTTGGCAGATTGCCGCCGAGCGGGATCTCTATGCCGCAGCCGAACTTGCCAATATCCTGTTATCGGAAACCCATCGGGATGCGATTAACGCGCGCTACTGGTTAGCAAGAGTGACGAAGCTGGGTGCCAAGCAAGGTTTGCAGGCGGACATTTTAGGCAATGCATACTTCCAGCTAGCAACCCTGTTAGATAAAGGCGAGGGTGGACCGGTCGATGCTAAAGCAGCGTTAACGCTTTATCAGCAGAGCATTGAAATGGCAGAGCGGTTTTCAAACGACTATGCAGCAAGGGCCAAGGAGAGAGTGCAAGTGCTCGAAGGGATGCGCTAATAACGTATTGTCGCTAAAGACTCTATGACGTCAGTGTCGCTTATTCAGCTTATCTTCAATAAAAATCCCTGCCGAAGCAGGGATTTTGCTATTTATTCAAATGCTTGATTTATGCGTAATGGCTAAAACTGCTTACTTAAGCGATGTGAGTCATCAAACTAGCGTAAATCAACCTGCAGTGCGACTCCCGCACTCTGGGGCTCACTTTGCACTGTGATGTAATACCACCCCACGTTTGGTGCATTGACTGTGATGCTTTCCCGCGTATTGGCGGGTGTTACAGAGGCTGCATCGAAGTGTTGAGCATTCGCCCAAGTCGTCCCCGAAAACAGGCTAACATCACCACTGCCGTGGGCGGAGTTGATGCTTAGCTGATTCGTTCCCTCTGGTACCCAAAGGTAATAATCGTTGCGCCCATCGGCGGTGCAAATGGCTTTGCCAGCACTGAGCTCACCATAACTTAAAGGTGATTGCGTCGCGCAGGCGTTGGCAATGAGCACTGGATCGGGTGTGTTACTCGTGCCTGTGCTTAAGGTCAGTGTTACGCCGCTAAACTCAGTGGCAGTATCAATCGTGATATAACGCCAGCCACGATTGGCGCTGAAGCTAAGCGATTCTTGATTTCCTGCTTTAGCGCTCTTTGCATCGGCATTATCTGCATCGGCCCACTGACTGGCATTGAAGTAAATATTGGCATCCCCAACGCCGCCCTTAGTGGTGACAGTGAACTGGGTATTATCTTCCTCAACCCAGAAGTAGAAGCTGTTACGCCCGCCACTGATGCACTCATTTTTGCCTAGGGTGAGCTTACCGTAATCTAAGGTCGCTGCGCCGCAATTGGCTGGTGGCTCAGGATCCACGCCGCCATCCCCCAGATCGGGGTCGATATCAGCAAATAGCTCAGTGGTGCTGACTTGCATATCGACACCACCAAAGTCCCCCGATAAGGTAATGTAGTGCCAATACTCGTCAGGGTTTAACTGCACCTTAATCACTTGATAATTACCATTACCGATACCAGCCCCTTGGTTTTGCTCAGGGCTTGCCCAGCCTCTAGAATCGAAATAAATGTCGGCATCCCCCCAACCGCCGCCAATCTTGATCCAAAGCTCTTGGGCTGTGCGATCGGTATTGGTGAAGCTGAAACTGGCGCGGCCGAGTTTTGAATCGATACATTCCATCGGCACATCAATTTTCAGGCTGGCCGATTCTGTGTAACGGTAGGCTTCGTTAGTCACTTGGCAAGGCGAGTAATCCTTACTGATAGTGCCTGCTGGTCCTGCCCAGTTGCCTTCGCGGCCACTGGGCTCAGCGTCGACATCACTCGGGCCCTTATCGACTATGCCATCGTCAGCCGTGCTTAAACCACTGGCGAGCCAACCCTGCCATTCGTTATCGTAACGTGTGCCGATATTATCCATAAAGGCTTGATATTCTGCATATTGATCGTTGCGTAGGTAGGCTAGAATCTGTCTCACATCGTCCCTGTGGTGTTCAAACATGAAACGCACCGCCAGATAGCCCCAGCGATAGATGCGGTCTTGGCCAGATTCATAGTTGTTTTTGAAGATGGTCGATAACATATACTCACCGGTTTCGCCCATGGCAATTGCCGCAGGGTTTGCGTCACGGTAAGAGATGTATTCCGCGAGGCCTTCAATCCACCAAATGGTATTGGCTGAAGTGCCACGACTAAAGTCACCAAACAGGTTATAGCGTCCATCGAGGTAGTGTACGTATTCGTGTTGCAGGTTCCAGACATGGAAATCTGGCGTGCGCCATTCGGCTTCATAGGCGATAAAACGTGCCTGATTTTTGAGTCCAGCGGGCGAACCTTCTAAATACATGCCGCCATTGTCGGTACTGATACCAAAGATACTGTTGGCTAAGGATTTATACTCAGACGAACTGCCGAAGATCACTAGCTCTAAGTCATCGTTGTTATCCTGCCCCACGGGTTGTATGCCCGTTTCGAGTTTACTGTGGAAATAACTTTCTTGGCTGGTCAGCACATCACAGGCCCATTTGGCTTGATCTTGATAGAGATCTTGGGCGCGGATCTTGAGGCTGTCGGAGCATTTCCAATTAAAAGGTAAGGCATCGGCTTCTAACTGCGCCTTAAAACCACAGATATTGTAATCGTTACAATGGCTGCGATCGTAATAGTCGGCCATTTCAGCCGCCGCGTACCAAAGCACTTTGCTCGGTTCGGTTTTGCTGGTGCTGCTGAGGATGTTTTTGACCAGCTGGGTCACTCGCGGGCGCATGGCGTCAATGTAATACAGCCTAGATAACTCTTTAACTGAGTTGACCAAAAGATACTCTGCATTGGTGCCTAATAAGTCGCGATGTTCGAGTTGGAAGTTATTCAGCGCATCTAAAATCCCTTGATCACGCGCGAACAGCGCCTGCATTTCATCATTCCACTGGGTGCGGAATAAGGTGGTAAACACTGAGTTTGCTGCGGCGTTCATGGCGAAACTGGCTTGCCAGTTAGCGTCGTAGTCCGTAAGCACTTTGATAGTGACATGATTAAACTCGGCGCCGAGCTCGGCTGAGTCAATCAGGATTAAGGCTTCTTTCAACACGCCAGCATTAGCATCGGAGACAGTCCAAATCGCAGCGTTCGCAAATAACGCATTAAGGGCAGATTTTAAGCTGACCTTAGCAGCATTGCTGTAAGCGGGTACATCATTTGGGCTGTAAAACTGCACATAAAGGGCCGCGCGGATAAAGTAAATATGGGACTCAAGATGCTGAATATCGACCCCAGTGTAGTCCTTTGCTTTAGTGGCAATGGCGTTGGCGACACTGATCACATTGGCCTCGCTAAATAGTGCGGTCGCGCTACTGCCTTTGAGACTATAGAGCTTACCGACACATTCGGGCGTAGATTGGCTCAGTTCATTGACTAGTGCCTGACCTGATTTCCCAACAAAGTCACTGCAGTCGCTGACTTGCATCGCGGCGCTACGATTCTGCAACTTAAGTGGAGGTTGCTCCGAGACCTCTATCTGACGTTTCTGGCGTGAATGAATCTTAGGCTGCTCTGTCATCGTCGGATCATTGGGGGATGCCATCAATGGCGTCTCCCGTAGCAGTGGTCTATGTGATTCAATTAAGCTAATCGGTGCAGAGGGTGGTGGCGGGACGGGTTGAGCTGGTGAACTGTTTGGTGTGTTGTTGCCTAATGGGGGGCTTGCATGAGTGTTATGGGCAAGAACGGGAGTTGCAATCGCTAAGCTAATTGCTGCGAAGAGTAGTGTGTTTTTCATTGTGTATCCGTAGTTATCTAGTCTGCAAAGCAGATCTTCCTTGGGCGTTATTTGATGTATTTAACACAGACTTGCATCAAACCTCATTGGATTATTTGCGTGATAACAATAGCGCGACAAACATCGCAGCCAGCAAATAATGCATCAGAATAATGGCTGTAAGTTTTTAATATATCTAGTATTTGTCATAATATTTTTTTGATACATCTTTTCTGTTCAGCTTAGGTTCAGCTTTCAGTTCAAATGGTTAACGTCAGCCGCTTGATTTAGTGCGATGGCATATAGAATGGAATAACTGTGGCTATTTGGCTTGAAATTGCGCTAGCTTAGCCGCATTAAGGTTTAGCAAACGAACCGTTTAAGCATAGCAATCTGCTATTAGGTTGGTGCCATTCTCACAGGAGCTTTTATGTCAGCTTTACCAAGCGAGTACACTCATATTCATGTTGAGCAACCTGGGGCGCCCGAGGTGATGCGGCTATCGCGCTCGCCTTTGCCTGTCCCTGCGGCGGGGCAAGTGTTGATCCGCGTACATGCAGCAGGAGTGAATGGCCCCGATGTTAAACAAAGGGTGGGCGCGTATCCACCGCCACCGGGTGCATCACCGATTATTGGTCTTGAGGTTGCTGGGGATATTTGTGTCCTCGGTGACGGCGTGAGCCAATGGCAAGTTGGCGATAAGGTATGCGCCTTAGTGCCGGGCGGTGGTTATGGCGAGTATGCACTGACCTATGCGGCCCATTGTTTGCCGATCCCGACGGGCTTTAGTTATGTGCAGGCGGCTGCGCTGCCAGAAACCTTCTTCACCGTATGGGGTAACCTGTTTATGCGTGCGGGACTCAAAGCGGGCGAGACGGTACTGATCCACGGTGGCTCAGGTGGCATTGGTAGTACGGCTATTCAGTTGGCCAGTGCACTGGGTTCAAAAGTAATAGCGACTACGGGACAGGATGAGAAACGCGATTATTGCTTGAGCCTTGGCGCCGCTGAAGTCATCAACTATCGTACTCAAAACTTTGTTGAACCTGTGATGGCACTCACTCAAGATAAGGGCGTAAACGTGGTATTTGATATCGCGGGTGGTGATTTTATCAATCTCGACTTACAAGCCTTAGCGATGGACGGGCGTATGGTGTCGGTAGCTATGCAACGGGGGCCTAAGGCCGAGGTCGAGATTTTCCGCCTGATGGCAAAACGTATCATGTGGACAGGGTCGACCCTAAGACCGCAGAGCGTGGAGGCCAAAGCCGCCATTGCTGCTGAATTATTGGAGAAAGTTTGGCCGTTGTTAAACGCCCATAAAATTGTCCCCAATATTTTTGCAACCTTTCCATTAGCACAGGCCGCTAAAGCCCATGCTTTGATGGAGTCGGGTGAGCACAGGGGCAAAGTAATACTGACTGTCATTTGAGCTAGGCATACTGGATTTTGCAGCGACATATTTGCTTTAAGTCGCTGCTATTCGAGTCAATCTAGAAGACATTCTGACATCATAGTGGCTTAGTCATTGTTCGGTAAATATGAGTTTGTAGCGCTGTCATTAAATCCTCATGGATAACCTTGATGGTTAACTTTACAGCAACCTCGAATTGTTAACGTTGATGACTCATCAAACACCATAGATATGATTGCTTTTTCTTGGGAATAAAACTTGCCGCGTCGATTTTTTAGACTAAAGTCGTTAATGATTAAACTTTTTGGGTACTTTGGCAGAAATTAATTCGTAATTAGTGAAAATTTCATGGTATGAGGCATTGATTATCGGAAATATTCTGTAAAAATACCCAGTTGAAAACGTCAGAGACTTTCAGGCGCTATTCGTGGATCAAAGCAAGCGATGCTTCGCTTATTCAGGCTAAAAAACTCATGGTGTATGTGTTGATTTAAGGGTATTAGCATATATGTATAACACAGCAAAGAAACAGGTTTGGTATGGTGAGCTGAGAACATCGAAAGGCAACGCGATTGTCGTCCATGACAACCAGCTGCCCGATGCCTCCCCAGGACGTATCTACCTATACAATACCGATCGCGATGCGATCATTGAGTATGTGGAAGATATAGTCAAAGTGAACCTATACGACTTAGATGAGGCTGCGTTAAAAGCTGCTGAGGCTAAGTTTGGTGGTGCATGGAAGGCGGCAAGATCTCAATTTATGAGTAAACATCAAGCTCGCATTGACTTGAACAACGTGAAGGAAAGTGCGCCTGTACGTAAGGCGAAGCCTGAAGTTGAACCAGAAGTCGAATCTGATGCCGTTGGCGTGGATTTTGACGATGATTGGGGCGATGATTTTGATGATTAACACAGTGTCGGCCTAAGGGCTAACACTGTGAGTGTAAGGAATAAAGTAGTGTTTATTTTATTCCTTATCGCTTTATTTATTCCCTTCTGCTAAACCGCGCTTTCCTCGTTTTCTCAATTTTTATTGCGAATGGCTACGCATCGGCATCGAACTGATAACGACTGATGTGGTGATAAACCTTGCCTGGCATTAACCAAACGTTATCACCAAAGCGCTCGCCTTGGTTCGGTGAGTCTGGCAGCATTTGCGGCTCTAAACACACAGCATGATGTTGATTTAATACCTGTTGATTGCGACCTACAGTGCCATTTAAAAAATTAGCACAGTACAGCTGCACACTCGGTTGATTAGTATAAACCGTCATAGCGCGACCGCTGATGGGACTGCTTAAACAGCCAAAACGGGCGAGTGAGCCATCGGGATTATTCATCATATAACAGTGATCATAACCGCGAGTGCTTGCGAGTTCAGCGGCATGCAGCTTATCACCTAAGCGTATTGGTTGACTTAAATCGAAAATCGACCCAGTTGTATCGGCAATCCCAGTGGGAACACTGACATCGTTCATGGTCAGATAGCGCTTGGCATCGATTTGCATCAGATGCTTATGATTGGTCTCTGTGCCATCGAGGTTGAAATAACTGTGTTGGGTGAGGCTTACGGGACAGGCTTTATCGACGGAGGCTAAGATTTCTACGTACAAATTATTGCCTGCGAGGCGGTAATCCAGCTGAACTGTGCAATTACCGGGGAAACCCATGTCGCCATCTGGGCTCATTAAGGTCAAACGCACACCATCGGGGAGTTGACCTAGTTGCCAGTTTTTACGATTAAAACCCTCACGGCCGCCGTGCAAACAGTTAGTCGCTTGGTTTACATCTAATTGATAATCATGACCTTGATAGTGCATTTTGCCGTTAGCGATGCGATTTGCAAAGCGGCCTGCAATGGCACCTAAATGAGCCGATTGGGTCAAGTAATCTTCGGCGCTATCACAACCTAAGACGATATTGGCACGTTCGCCGTGTTTATCAGGAGTCCACAGAGCGCGGATAATACCGCCTAAGCTGATGACTTCTAATGCGAGTATGCCATTGTCGATCCGAACCCGTTCGATTTCACCGCCGCGGGGATCGGTCCAAGGATCCAAAACACTGAAACGTACCATTTAGCTTCCCTCTGTGTTGAATATGCTCACTGCTTATTGTGTTAAATGAGTATGTTAACCCTATTATTTGCCATCAACAGCATAAAGTTCAGCGATGAATTCGTATGCTATCGACGGCGTAGTCACTCAATTTGGTTGTCTTTGATTTAAGTGCGGCTAAGTGCTTGTTCTAGCCAATTGCTTGTTCTGGCTAGTTATCGATGCGACCCGCGCCAGCGCTGGCGGAACATAAATACACTGTGGCATCGATGGCGGTTTTTTCGAAGAATTCATGTTCAACGGCGGCAACAACAGCGTCCGTCAGTTCATGGTCGACTAAGGCGACCACGCAGCCGTCGGTCATGCGGATGCCACCACGTTCGCCGATCACTTGGCTAACAATTTCAACTAAAGTATCAAATTCGGGCAGTGTGACTTCAAAATCATCACGCAGAGAAGCATGGGATTCTGCCATTAAACGACTGAATTTTTGGATGTTATTTTGCTCTAGGGCGCGGGCAGCATTTTGAGTTCTTTGGTTCTCAGTGACGACGTGTTTCGCTCGGCGGTATAGCACTTCATCTAAATCGGCCTTTGCACTTTCTAGCTGGCGTAAATCGAGGTGACGCAGTGCATCTAAGCCAAAGTACTCTGCCGCTTGTGCACACTCAGTGCGACGTTGCTCATTGGTCGCGGCTAAGCGTTGTTTCTCGATATGGGCATCTATGATAATAAGGCTTAGGTTTTCTGGAATGGGAATGGCTTCGCTATCGAGATCTAAGCAGTCAATCAGGAGTGCATGGTCTTGCTCACCCATGGCGCTGCACATTTGATCCATGATGCCACAGGCCGACTCAACATACCTGTGTTCGCCGCGCTGTGCGAGTTGCGCCACTGCCATTGGGGATAAATGCAGTTGGCTGGTATCACTAATGGCTGTACCGAAGGCGACAACGAGTGCGCCCGAAGATGAAAGACCTGCAGCAAGTGGCACATCGCCCACAATGGCTAAGTCTAAGCCCTTGGCTAATAAGCCAGTTTGCGCCATAGCTGCAGTAAAACCTTTGAGGTAATTCACCCAGCCATCTTGCGGGTCCATGTCGTTTTCTTGGCCGAAAACCCACTCTTTAATTTGTCCGGGAAACGCATCGGCGACGGCTCGAAACTTAGTATCGTCACGGCGTTTTACTGCAATCACTGTATGAAAATTAATGGCTGCCGGGAGTACAAAACCGTCGTTGTAATCCGTGTATTCACCGATCAGATTGACGCGCCCTGGGGCTTGATATAAATCATCGGCTTTAGTGCCAAAGGTTTGGACAAATAACTTAGTGGCGCGTTGCGCAGGGTTTGACATGCTGTAAAAAATTCCAAAAAAGCTGAGCTAATTTCGTTACCGTCATCGATTTATATCACGACTGAGTCAGTGATGTAACTGAGATTTTTTGCTGAAATGGCAATAGGCTGCAATGAGTAAATTGATACTGGGATGAGGAGGCAAAATAGCGTATTGAGTGTTTTATCTAGTTAATTGATTTGTAAAGATTAGTCAGCATTTAGTTGGATGCCGCACAAACTAGCAGAGGATGTTACTGCTCGTTTGTGCGACCTGTTATGGCGTGATTTTAATTTAATGCAGCATTAGCAGGCACTTAACTACGTGGCTCCGCATTAAGTTTAGGATCAGGCACTTGTACAGTATCTTCCGCTTGAACTGTGTTTTTCTCCGAGTTTTGCAATAGCTCGTAAATCACATGATCCACAAAACCGGCACCTGCGGCTTCGTACAGGTTGTACACACTGTGTACCCCCGATTCTCGAAGCGCCGCGGCATCATCACTGTACTGCACAATTGCACTGATTTTGCCTTGATAATTCAGTTTTTTGAGTTGCTCAACTGCAAACATATTTCCCGCGTGGTGCGGCATGGCTAGCAGTACCAGTTCAAGATTAGGTGCTCTGTCGAGTTTTTCCCAAAAGTCGGTATCTGATGCGTCACCTTGCACTACATTGCGACCCTTTGTTTTATGTAAGTCGACTAAGTCTTGCTTGTGTTCAATACCGAGAATTTCCCCATCAAATTGTTCCCTGAGTTCATCATAGGCACCGCTACCAATACGGCCCATGCCTAAGATTAAAAAGCGTGGATTGCCAATGGCGATGGGTCTATCTTCTGGGTGTAACGGGCGTTTTTCTAGCTTGATTAAACGCTGCTGGAATCGCTGGTAGATATTACCGACGGTGGCGTTAAGTGGCGCGGCGAGTAAAAAACTAAAGCTTAATGCCACGGCGATGATCACTAGCCACTCAGGAGGTAACCAACCTTTATAGGTGGCTACTGCGGCGACGATCAAACCGAATTCACTGAAGTTACCTAGGTTAAATGAGCCCAACATAGAAGTACGCGAACGCAGCTTAAAGCGGGTAAGAATGTAAACAAACAGCAGAATTTTGAGTGGCACTAACAACACCAATAGCGCCGCGAGGACGATATCCGATACCGTAGGTAAGCCATTGAGTCCTATGGTTAAGAAGAAGGCAACGAGGAAGAGTTCTTTAAAATAGAACAGGGATTTTGCCAGCTCGGAGGACTTTTTGTGGCCCGCCAACAAGATACCGATAATCAGTGCGCCGAGATCGGGTTTTAAACCAACAGATTCAAATAACCAAGCGCCAACCACGAGTGCCATAACTAGGCCGAAAAGGACTAAGAGTTCACCGTGGCCGACACGGTCGAACGCTTTATAGATGAGCGGTTTAGCCAGTGGCAGTAAGAGTAATGCAAAGGCCCATACCGAAGGTACATCGCCTTTAGAAATGGTTAAAAACAGTACGGCGAAGATATCCTGCATAATCAAGATACCAATAGCGACCCGGCCGTAGAGGGATTGCACGTCGCCTTTATCTTCTAACACTTTGACCACAAATACGGTGCTGGAGAAGCTTAATGCGAAGGCAATTAACGTCAGTTGTTCTAGGTTCAGACTCGTGAGTTGGCTTAAGCCCAGTAAGCCGAAGAGTTTCAGAATCGGCACAAAAATCACGATCGAGAGCACTAAGTGCACACTCGAACCCGCCCATACTTCGGCCTTGAACAGGCTACGAATATCGAGTTTTAACCCTATGGCGAACAACAGTAAAGTGACGCCTAGGCTGGCGAGTTCTTGCAGTAATGGCAGGCTTTCTTTATCTATTCCTAAGATGAACAGTACAAAGCCTGCCACTAAGTAGCCGATGAGCGGAGGGAGTCCTATACGGCTGACGAGCATGCCGCAGATGAGTGTAATAATGAGGATGCCTGGTTCCATGATGCTCCAATCTAAAAAGTCTAAAATTGTAAGTGATTGTATAAGAAATCTATGACACTTGGATAAAAAAGCGGACTTTTAATGAAAAAAGTCCGCTTTTTATTGGTGTTGCGGTAAATACACTTGGCTGTTAAAACTCGCGTGAACTAAATCACTCCGCTGGTCTAAGCCTAAATCGTTACTATTTCACGAGATGATCTAAATGGGTGGCAAAATCTTTGGGGCCCATAAAACCAGTCACGCGTAAATCTTCCCTTTGCTCACCTTGTTCATTAAACATCAACAGCGTAGGCAAACCGAGCACATTGTATTTTTCGAGTAAGGCCACATCGACCTTGTCACTTTTAGTCACATCCGCTTGTAGCAGCACGATTTTATTCATGCGGGCTAACACGTTGGCATCTTTAAAGGTGATGGCTTCGAACTCTTTACAGGCAACACACCAATCGGCGTACAGATCGAGCATCACAGGCTTACCTTGGGCGGTAGCGGCTGCAATTTCTTGCTCAAGATCTTCAATCGATTTAATCCGTTTAAAGCCATGGACTTCTTCGGTCGTCGCCGCAGTGCCTACGGAATTGTTATTAAAACCAAAGTGTCCCATCACAGCTTGGAATCCGTAGGAGAAGCTCGCCAGTAGCGCCAGCGTTAATAGGACTGAACGTACAGTTTGTTTCCAGTTAAATTCACTGAGTTTGTTCTGATGCATCAAGTAGCCGGTGAAGCTTACGCCCCACAGTGACCAAAGCACATCGGATACTACTCCTGTCCAAATACGGCCAAGCATCACGATAGATACAGCGATCAGCAGGAAGCCGAAGATAGTCTTGATGATGTCCATCCAAGCGCCGGCTCTCGGTAATAATTTACCGCCTGAGGTGCCGATAATCAGTAGAGGTAATCCCATACCCATACTGAGTACATACAGGGCTAAGAAACCTTGGAGTAGGTCGCCGGTTTGGGCCACATAAACGAGTGCACCCGACAGCGGCGCGGTAGTACAAGGTGATGCGACAAGGCCAGAAATCACGCCCATCAAGAACACGCCAACTAAGTTGCCGCCTTTTTGATTATTCGAGACTGAGTTCATCTTCTCCTGCCAGCTCGATGGCAGTTTCAAATCGTATAGGCCAAACATAGATAAGCTGAGCACAAAGAACAAAATCGCGAGTACGACTAATACGGCAGGATGTTGTAATGCCGCTTGGTATTTTAGTCCCGCCGATGCGACCACTAACCCTAAGATAGAGTAAGTGATTGCCATGCCTTGGACGTAAGCCATGGACAAGGTAAAGGCTTTTGCGGTTGAGAGCTTTTGCCCTTGGCCGACAATAATACCCGACAAAATCGGATACATAGGGAATACGCAGGGCGTTAATGCCAGACCGACACCTAGACCAAAGAAGATCACTAAAGTCCAAATTAAGCTGTCGTTCGACAGCATTTGGCTCAGGGTATCTTGCTGAGTAATGGGTTGCGTATTGGTTTTATCGGCAGTGCTTGGCTCAGTGCTGGTTTGCTCAGTCGTCGTGGTTGATTCGGCGCCTGCAATTAATCCATCGTTGGCTGCAATCGCCTTTAAAACGACTTCATGCTTGGTCGGTGGATAACACAATTTACCTTCGGCACAACCCATAAAGGTCACTGTGAGCGTGGCATTTTCATCGGCCTGTTTTAAACCAACGGGAATATCGACATAGGTATAATAGACTTCTTGCTTACCAAAATACTCATCTTCATGGGGCTTTCCCTTTGGTAGAGCGACCGTGCCTAACTCGGCACCATTGACGCTAAATTTAAGCTTGTCGCGGTACATATAGTAACCGTCGGCAATCACCCAATTGAGTTTGACCTGATTACCTTCTTGCTTGGAATCGAAGACAAATGCTTGATCGACAGGCATCAATTCAGGCTCACCCTTCATGAAGTCGAATTTGTTACCGAAAACCCCTTCACTATGAGCTAAGGGCGCAAGAAGCAATAAAGAAGTGAAAATAAGGCTGAGTAGTTTTTTCATGGCTGAGTGTTGTCTTTTATCCAATCTAAGTAGGCTGGTAGCCCGTGGGTCACAGGCACGGCAATAATTTCGGGTACTTGATAAGGGTGAAGCCTAAGCACAAGTTGTTCTAACTCTGTATATCGACTTTGTAAACATTTAATCTGTAAGCTAAATTCTTGCTCTTCACAGATTTTTCCTTCCCAAGCATAAATTGAACGTATCGGGGCGGAAATCTGAACACAAGCGGCAATACGCGACTCAATTAAAGCTCGGGCCAAAGTATTGGCTTGTACTTCATCGGGGCAGGTAGTGCTAACCACTAAATACTGATGCTGCATAGTGTTAGGTATCGTCTCTTAAGAATCTTAAAGTTCGCTTAAGCCAACTTCGTTAGGCTACTTTACGTGTTTTAATGGTCTCATACATTAGCGGGTTAACAAAAGGGTGAGCTAAATATCAGTGTTTTGCTCCCTTACTTGGTCCTAATGGTTATCCTGACTTGAATTAAGACCGGATAACCCCCATTTAGTTTACAGAGATAGTCAGATAAACCTGAGGTCGGTATGTTTTTCATTATATTTTTACTCTTTGTGCTGATCCCAGTAATAGAGCTGTCGGTGCTGATCCGTGTGGGTGAAGTGCTTGGCACTTGGACTACCATAGGTTTAGTGCTGTTTACCGCCGTGCTCGGGGTCTCTCTGGTTCGCAGCCAAGGCTTAAACACCTTAATGCAAGTACAACAAAAACTCGCCCGTGGTGAAGCACCGGGGCAAGAAATCGTTGAAGGTATGATGTTAGCTATGGCGGGCATCTTGCTCGTGATCCCCGGTTTTGTAACCGATGCCATTGGCCTATTATTCTTGACGCCATTAACCCGTCGTCCCATTGCTGCCTTGCTGTTCAAACGTATGCAGTTACGGGTTGTTGCCGGTTTACAGGGCACAATGCACGGTGGCTTTCAAGCAGGCCAAGGTCCCTTTGGGCCTAAGCCACAGGACCCATTTGGCCAAGCACCATTTGATGATAGTGTGAAAAAGGACGGTAATGTGTTTGAGGGAGACTTTGAACATAAAGTCGATCCAAGTGATATCAAACCCGCTAGCCATCAACTCTCTGATAAAGCGCAGGACAAAGAACAGGATAAAGATCCTAAGCCTTAGTCTTAGTCTTAGTATGAGTCTCGTATTGTCTTAGTCGCTTTTTGCGTTAGTTTTTTATTGGATTAACTCATTTGATTATCGCGTTTATTCGCCCCTAATATCCCTTAGATACCAGTGGCCCACTGAATCAATCTGACCTGTGCCGCTGGTTCACCTCCACCGTAATAGCCATTTCACTCTTAAAAAACTCCAATACTAATTACCCGCCCACTCAGGTATAAGAGTTAACATGATATTAGAGAAAAGCTTTTTTTTCGCATCCAAGCGATAAAGTTAGGTATTATTAAATCATGACTCTGTATCCAAGAGAAAAAGCAATATCAGTGCTGTTGTCCATGTTGAGTAGGTTTTCGACGATAGTGAATTCAATTGCACTGTTATTCAGATAATACCTATAGCCTAGAAATACTTCGTGAGAAGGTTTTGAAAAGTCATTATCTGTTTTGAGTAAACCTTCATAGTGATGTAATTCAATAAGCCAACCATGGCGTCCCATTAAATACTCATAACCTAAAGATAACATTACAGCATGGTCTTTATAGTCTATTCCAGATAGACTTTCATCATTTTGTCTAAAACTTATACCTGTTGTGGAGTAAAAATGATGCATTCCAGATGTATAGCTATAATTCAGCTGTAATGCTTGTTCAAAACGGTTATCTACAAATGGGCCAGAATTAACATGGTTGTAATATAAGCTGCCACCAATTGATAGACCATAATTATCCTCACTAAGCAATTGATATTCTAAATAGAAATTTAGGGCATTCGTTAGCGTATCGCCAGAAAGATCAGGTTGATTTATACCATTCTTTGAAAATATTTGGTTTTTGTCTTTGATTGTATTGTCGCGGCCATTTTGACCCACACCAAATGCATCATGAAACCAGATAGTGACCGAGTCAAGATGGTTATCCCCACTAAAACTCCACTTATAATTAGTATCAAACATCAATTTTTCAGTGAGTTGCCACTTTATTCCACCATTAAGAGAATTATGATAATAGTCAGCATAGTAATCGTCAGTTTCAGCCCATACACTTGCTACTGTTGCAGATCCGTATATCTCTTTTTTCCCTTCAGGCAGTGCAAATCCTGAACGAAGTAGAGGCGTTAAGCTACCCGCATGTGTAGGTGATTGGGCATGCACACGAAGTGGCCCATAATGACTATAATTGATATTTTCTGCGAAAGTACTCGGTAAAAATATTACCGTATAAATTAGATGTGCTCTAATAGTCACAAATAAAATTTTCTTTGCATATTTCATCGAAAACTCTTTTTTAGCTAATCTCTATTAAAAGCAATGTTTTGTAGTAAGGCTGATGTTATGTATAAATGACTGAAAATTTTCTATTTGAAGCAATAAAGTTTTTGATTCGACAGCTTTCTAATTGACTTTAGAATTAAAAGCTACAAAAAACATACCATAATAATACAAGTGCGAGCCAGAATGACCTACAGATAAACGGGATTGTAGTGAGTATTAGTAAAGTGCTAATAACTGCGAGTAATATTGTCTGTTTACTCATTGTCTGGACGCTATCAAAGCGTAATTTCATGATGTTTCTCAAACATAAATTATTATGCTAACAAAGCAATAACATTGTTTATGTTGTTAGTTATAGGTAGTGGTATTTCAGATGGCATTGTAAATGAATAATCAGCACTAAATATACCGCTGCTATTTACTCGTGTAAATGTGTGTAACAGGTAATTGTCCCGTATTAGCGGTGAAAATATGGAACTGATAGTTCATGTTTTTTAATTAATATATTTATTTATCAGTCATATTAGTTATCGTAATTAAAGACCAATCTCAGTTTGCCAAACTTGTTTATCTAATGGATGTGCTTGTTTAAATTGTCCCTCAAACCGTAATAGATCAAAAATGAAATGGCCAGCCAGCCACGAATGACTGACCGGCCGCGCCGGGAAGCGTTTTTGGATAAAATGCGGAGCAGGTTAGCTGGGTGATTGACCTCCTGTTGCCGTCGCTTTGATATTGAATACTAGGCTGTACATCACTGGCAGTACGATGAGCGTCAGCAGAGAAGCGAAGCCTAGACCGAAAATAATTGTAATCGCCATAGAACCGAAAAACGCGTCGGGGATCAGCGGTATCATCCCGAGCATAGTGGTTATCGCGGCCATCATCACTGGACGAACACGGCTGACACAGGAGTCGATTAAGGCAAAATAGGCTGGTTTACCTTCACTGAGCTCGAGGTTGATCTGATCGACCAAGACAATACCGTTTTTAATCACCATGCCCGACAAACTCAGTAATCCGAGTAGTGCCATAAAGCTGAAGGGCGCATCGAACAACAAGAGTCCCGCTGAAACCCCAATCAATGCCAGTGGCACAGTAAACCAGATCACTAAGGGCTGACGCACTGAGTTGAACAAGAATACGGTAATCAAAAACATCGCCAGATAACCTAAGGGAATTGAGCTAAATACCGACGCTTGTGCTTCACCTGCGGTTTCAAATTCACCGCCCCATTCCAAGCGGTAACCCGCGGGCAAGCTGATCGCTTCGACTTGGTCTTTGATTTTGCGCAGTACAGAATCGGCGGTTTCATTGCTACCAAGCTTAGGATCGGCCATTACTGCGAGCATGCGCATGCGATCGCGGCGCATCACCAGCGGATTTTCCCACTCAGTGTTGAAGCTACTGACTACTTGGGTGGCGGGCACAAAGGTATTGTGTTCGCTGCTCCAAATTTGCAGCTTCCATAGGCTGTCGGCCTGCAAACGTTCTTCGGCGGGCGCTCTGGCAACGATGGGCAACAAGTGGCTGGTTTCTCGGTATAAACCTATTTGCTTACCGCTAAAGTTAACCAATAGGGCATTGTCGAGGTCTTGCTTACTGATCCCTGTTTCGCGCGCTTGGGCATTTTCCAGTTGCGGACGGATCAACGGCACTTGATTACGCCAGTTGTGACGTATGCCATCCATGCTCGGTTCGGCGTGGAAAATGGCCTCGGCTTGGGCACCTAAAGCGCGCAGCACTTCTGGGTTATCACCGTAAAAGCGAGCCTCAATTTTGGCGGCGGGCGAAGGGCCGTTCTCCATGTTTTTTAAACGATATTGTGCCTGTGGGAAACGTTGATTTAACAAGGTTTCTAATTCTGGCATATAGGCTTTAACGGCGGCGAGATCATGCATTTCTACTATCAACTGCGCAAAGGCGGGATAGCCTTTTTCTGGCTGATAGGGCAGTACGAAGCGCTGCGAACCTTGGCCAATAACGGTTGTTAAGTGTTTTAGCCCAACGTCTTTTTGCTCGTCCAGCGCAAGCATTAACTTTTCGATATCAGCGGTAAAACGCTCGGTCGCCTTGATGTCAGTCCCCTCTGGCATCCAGATATCCACAAAGAAAATCGGCGTGTTAGAAGCAGGAAAAAACACATTCTTGATATGACCAAAGCCCACTACTGCGCTGAAAAGCATAGCGATAACCAGCAGTACGCTCACCAGCCTAAAGCGCAGTGCCACAATTAAGCTTGTGCGATATAAGCTGAAGAACCAGCCCTTGTAGGGGTCTTGGGCTTCTTCATCGCTCGGCGCATCTTTAAATAACAGATGACAGAAAAACGGCGTGAGTGTGATGGCCGTGATCCAGCTGATAAACAGTGAAATCATCAACACTTGGAATAAAGAACGGCAGAACTCACCGGCGGCATTTTGCGATAAGCCAATGGGGGCAAAGGCAATAATGGCAATCACAGTCGCGCCCAATAGCGGCCACTGGGTTTGGGACACTATCTGTTTGGCCGCTTCTAAACGGGTCTTACCGCGACGGATACCAATTAAAATGCCTTCAGTAACGACAATGGCGTTATCGACCAACATACCAAGGGCAATAATGAGTGCGCCGAGGGAGATGAGCTGTAGATCAATCCCGAGCACTTTCATCACGATAAAAGTGCCTAGAATCGTCAGCAGTAAGATCAGGCCCATCAACAGGCCTGAGCGCAATCCCATAAACAGCAGAAGCACGGCGATCACTATGGCAATGGATTCCATTAGGTTGATTAAGAAGCCGTTAACTGTCTCATCTACCGCCTGGCTTTGATTATAAACCGTCGCTAAATTCATGCCGATTGGGCGTTGTGATTCAAGCTCGGCTAAACGGTCACTGACCTTTTGCCCGATTTCGACTACATTCACACCGCTAGAGAAAGAAATCCCCAGCGATAATGCTGCTTCACCTTTATTGTGATAAAGCACGTTAGGGGTTTCGTCATAATCCCTTTCAATATTGGCAATGTCGCCAAGGTAAATCAGCTCAGAGCTACCCGGAGGGCTGACGATCAAACGCGCGAGATCCTGCACATTGCTAAATTCGCCCGTGGGATGAATGCGGATACGGTTATCGCCAATCACTAAGCTGCCCGCGTTAGAGACGACGTTTTGATTGTTCACTAAACCATAGATATAGCTCTGATCTAACCCTAGTGCCGATAGCTTTTGCTGGGAGAATTCAATCACGACTTGCTCAGTGACGTTGCCAGCAACAGAAACCTTTTTTACTCCAGGTACTAGCACTAGCTCGCGGCGCAGATAGTCGGCGTAATTGCTCAACTCGCGGTTGCTGTAATCAGGTCCCGAAAGGTTAAATAAAATGCCATATACATCGCCAAAGTCGTCCATCACCTGTGGCGTTGCTGTGCCCGGCGGCAAGTTTCCCGCAGCATCATTGACTTTACGACGCACTTCATCCCACACCTGCGGCAGGCTGGTTTTATCGTAGCTTTCTTTAATCTCGATTTGGATTTGTGATAAACCCGCACTATTAATTGAAGTCACATGCTTAATGGCGTCGAGTTGCTGCAGGGCATCTTCGAGCGGTAATGTCACTTCTTCTTCAACTTGCTCAGGCGATGCACCGGGATAAGCCGTGATCACTAAAGCTTCTTTAATGGTAAATTCGGGGAATTCTAGTTGCCCCAAACCAGTAAAACTGACGCCACCACCCACGAGTAGTAGCAACACAAACATCCAACTGATGACTTTGTGGCGTATCGAATACTCTGCAATGTTCATCAATTACACCCCACGCTGCCAGCGTAGTGGTTTGACTTTCATGCCATTGGATAATTGAGACACTCCAGCGCTGACGATGAGATCGCCCTTGTTAACGCCCGTTAAAATCTCAACACCTCGATTACTCACGCGTCCTAGCGTCACCATCGTCGGTTTTACTTCACCCGATTGCGCTTGATAAATCCACACTTGCACTTGGCCATCTTGGTCGCGCTTATCGATAGCGGTCACTGGCACTACCGTTGACGCGAGGGCACTAGGATCTTTGACTAAGGCTAAGGTCAACTCGGCACTCATTCCTGGAAGTAACTGAATATCTTGAGGTTGAGGTAACGAAAACACCACTTCATAGGCTTGGGTGCCCGGCGTGACTTGAGTCGAGTATTCTTTAAATTTGGCATCGAAACTTTGCTCGGGGAAGGCACTAAAACGCACCTTAGCTGTAAAATGAGCTTGATCGGTATATTGCTTCAAACCCGCCGCCATCGACTCGGGAACTTGAATGCTAATATCGAGCAAATTATTGTTTTGTAATGTTAATACCCCTTGATTTGCTTGCACTATTTGGTGGTTATCCACTAAACGTTTGGCGACTGTACCGCTAAAAGGTGCCGTTAAATGGGTGTAACTCAGTTGATCGCGTGCAGCGGCTAAGGCGGCGGTGGCCGATTTGAGTTGCGCTTGAGTGCTATCAAACTCAGATTGTGAAATCAGTTTGCGATTGAGTAGCTCGACTTTACGTTTAAAGTCAGCGGCTAACAGTTCATGCTCCGCCTCGCGGGTCATTAAATTATTGTGGGCGTCCCTGTCATCAAGTTTTGCGAGTAAGCTACCTTGAGTGACTCTTTGCCCTTCAACTAATGCTAATTCTGTTAATTGTCCTGAAATGCGGAACGACAATTCTGCGCGACTATTGGCGGCAACGCGGGCTGGAAATGTTCTGAAATCTCCGTCTTCTACATTGAGTACTTCAAACAGTTTAACCGGACGAATTGTTGCCACTTGCACTGAACTTTCCGCAGGCGAACAACCACTGATCAGGGCTGGAAGCAGCATTGTCAGCGGCAAGAGTCGATATGATTTCATGGTGGAGATTTCCTAGTTAACAAATTGTCAGCATTTCTGGGCGCGAAGATACCAGCTAAATTAGTTGCAATAAACGGGATACTTTGGGATTATCAGTCCCACATAATGAGATTGAACTTAAGGTCAAAATGAAGACAGAGGACTTAGCGTTATTCCACCGAATTGCTGAAACCGGTAGTTTGATTGAAGCGGCGGATTTACTTAACTTACCTAAATCGACTGTGAGTCGGCGTTTGCAAGCCTTGGAAGATGAGCTGAACATTAAATTGTTCCACCGTCAGAGCCGCTCTATGACGCTCACTTCTGCGGGCAGCCATTTTTACCAGCGCTCGCAGAATATTTTGGCTCAGCTCGACGAAACCCTATTCGAAATGACCAATGACGATGCTGAGATCAGCGGGCATTTGCGTATTCAAATGTTCCCCATCCACAGCATGAAAATCTTGATGCAAGCCATTTTCCGCTTTATGGATATGCATCCTAAACTCACCTTAGAAGTCATCAGCAGTTCAGAATCCGTTGATATGGTGAAACATAATCTCGATGTGGCCTTTGTGGTCGAGCCTGCGTTGGATACCTTAGATTTAGTGGTGCGGCCGATTTTTACTACTGACTTACGTTTTTACGCGAGTCCGCAATATTTAGCGGCACACGGTACACCTAAAACACCGAAAGAGATTGAAGCACATAATGTGTCTATGTTCCGTTTATCCAACGGCAAAATCTTTAATGAGTTATTTATCGGTTCAGAACAAGAGGTGAGAGTCAGAGGTAATTTCTGCTCCAACAGTATTGAAGTGGCGGTTGAGTTTGGATTGCAAGGACGCGGCATAGTGTATGCGCCTGCTGAAGTCGTGGATGAATATGTACAAAGCGGTGAGTTAGTGACTTTGTTACCTGAAATCCAGCCCCACCAAGGCGAGTGTTTCTTAGCTTATCCATCAAGACGTTACGTAAGTTTAGCCTGTCGACGCTTTATCGACTATATCATGCAAGAGTTAGTGCCAAATGGCGTGCCGATCAACATGAGCGAGCAAGGCCCACGTCGATCCTGCAAAGCCTCTACGGGAGCGTTTTCAGACGACGTGTTGCGCTTTCCCGTTAAAAAATCAAGCTAGTTTACCCCTCGCTAATGGCGTTTGCGGTCGTGATCTTTGTGGGCTCACAGATCCGCTGCGCCAGCCAGTAACAGGCAATTCCCATCAAAATATTGGTCACAGGTAGCGCGAGCAGCAGGCCTTTAACGTCACCTATATACGATCCCAAGGCTGCTAGCGGCAGCATGAGCAGTACTAAGCGGCACAGATTGATGACTAATGAACTCATAGGCCTGTGGTAGGCATTGAGGGAGGTCGCGACAATAATCACTATACCCAAAGGTCCGTAGGCACAGGGCAGCACTAAGATATAAAAACTCAGCCACTCGATAACCTGCGGATCGGTACTGAATAAATGCGCGATAGGCTCGGCTAAAAAGATCAGTGGGATATAGAGTAAGGTTTGGAAAATAAAGATAAATTTTATCGATAATAGCAGGGCTTCTTTCGCTCTGTGTGGCTGTCCTGCCCCTAAATTTTGCGCAATAAAGGGCATTAAACTCGACGACAGTGCCATCACTACGATTAATAGCACTGACTCTAATCGAGTACCGGCACCAAAGGCTGCCACTGCGCTGTGATCGATATGCGCCAACATGGCCATAATAATGGCATTGGCTAGTGGATTGATTAAATTCATCAAGGCGGCGGGTTGTGCTATATGGGCTAGTTTGCTCCAGTTCGCGCGCATTCTGTCTATGTCAAAGGCGACCCATTCGAGCATTTTGCGCCTGACAATCAACAAATATCCCGACAAAGATAAGGCAATCAACCAAGCGAACAGGGTTGCAATTGCGGCGCCTTGGATTTCTAAACGTGGAAATGGCCCAATACCAAAAATCAGTAACGGATCGAGGATAAGATTGATGATTGCCGCCAGCGCCATGATCATCGCCGGCGAGCGGGTGTCGCCAGTGGAACGTAAACCTTGATTGCCTACCATCAACAATACCAGCAGCGGTGCGCTGACATACCAGTAAATCATATAGTCGTGGATCAGCGGCAAGCTGTCATCGTTTGCCCCGAGTAAGCGAAACAGTGGCGTAATAAAAATGCTACCCAGAGCGGCTAAACTGGCGATCAAGACAAAGGTGAGCAATAAGGCATCATGCAAGAACACTTTGGCCTTGTGGGCATTACCCGAACCGATAAGTCGACCTAAATTGGTCGAGACTCCAGCGCCAATACCAATGGCGATGCTAGAGATCACTAAGGTCACCGGAAAGGTAAAACTGATGGCGGCTAAGGCTTCAGTGCCCAATTGGCTGATAAAAAAAGTGTCAGCGAGGCTGAAACCTAGAATGGTCATAATGCCAATTAAGTTGGGGAGGCTCATGTTGAGCAGTACACGACCAATTGGCGCGGTGAGCAGCCCGTGTCTGTCTTTCATGGAAAAATAGTGCCTTGTTAGCGAGCGGAGGCGAGATTCTAGCAGGATTGTGCGGACTTGAAAAAACCGACATCAAAAAATTGAAGTTTTTTTTGTAAATGCCCTTGGATCTCGACACTGTCAGCCCCATATCTCAGACAGCAAAAGAGCAGACTCAGGTGTCTGTTTTTTTAATCACAAATAGGCTCGATTGTAGGGCATCAAATCATTAGGAGAGTTCATAGATGAATATTCGTCCATTACATGACCGCGTAATCGTTAAGCGTCTAGAAGTTGAATCTACATCAGCGGGTGGCATAGTACTGACCGGTAGCGCCGCTGAAAAATCAACTCGCGGTGAAATCCTTGCTGTGGGCAATGGCCGTATTTTAGAAAATGGCACAGTTAAGCCACTGGATGTCAAAGTGGGTGACGTGGTGATCTTCAACGAAGGTTACGGCGTTAAGAAAGAAAAAATCGACGGTCAAGAAGTCTTGATCCTGTCGGAAGCTGACCTGATGGCAGTAGTGGGTTAATCCTCAGCATCAATTCGACATTCCAATTAATCATTAAAAATTTAAAGGATAATCAAGATGGCAGCTAAAGAAGTTGTATTTGGTAATGACGCTCGCGTAAGAATGCTGGCTGGCGTAAACATTCTCGCAAACGCAGTTAAAGTGACCTTAGGCCCTAAAGGCCGTAACGTGGTATTAGACAAGAGCTTCGGCTCACCACTGATCACTAAAGACGGTGTTTCTGTTGCCAAAGAAATCGAGTTAGAAGATAAATTCGAAAACATGGGCGCGCAAATGGTGAAAGAAGTTGCTTCTAAAGCCAACGATGCCGCCGGTGATGGTACTACTACTGCAACTGTACTGGCTCAAGCCATTGTCGTTGAAGGCTTAAAAGCCGTTGCAGCCGGTATGAACCCAATGGATCTGAAGCGCGGTATCGACAAAGCCGTTATCGCTGCAGTTGCTGAATTAAAAGCCTTATCACAACCTTGTGCAGATTCAAAAGCGATTGCACAAGTTGCGACTATCTCTGCAAACTCTGACGAATCTATCGGCGAAATCATCGCAACAGCGATGGAAAAAGTCGGCAAAGAAGGCGTGATCACAGTTGAAGAAGGCCAAGCGTTAGAAAACGAATTGGACGTAGTAGAAGGTATGCAGTTTGACCGTGGCTACCTGTCTCCATACTTCATCAACAAGCCAGAAACCGGCAGCGTTGAGTTAGACCACCCATTCGTACTGTTAGTAGACAAGAAAATCTCTAACATTCGCGAACTGTTACCTATCCTTGAAGGTCTGGCAAAAACCGGTAAGCCATTGCTTATCGTTGCTGAAGACGTTGAAGGCGAAGCATTAGCAACTTTAGTTGTGAACAATATGCGCGGTATTGTGAAAGTGGCTGCCGTTAAAGCACCTGGCTTTGGCGATCGTCGTAAGGCAATGCTGCAAGACGTAGCAATCCTGACTGGCGGTACTGTTATTGCTGAAGAAATCGGCCTAGAGCTTGAAAAAGCAACGCTGGAAGATTTAGGTACAGCTAAGCGTGTTGTGATCACTAAAGACAACACCACCATCATCGATGGTAACGGCGAGCAAACACAAATTGCTGCTCGTGTAAGCCAAATCAAACAACAAGTTGAAGAGTCAACTTCAGACTACGACAAAGAAAAACTGCAAGAGCGTATGGCTAAACTAGCTGGCGGCGTAGCAGTGATTAAAGTTGGCGCAGCGACTGAAGTTGAAATGAAAGAGAAAAAAGCCCGCGTTGAAGATGCTCTGCATGCAACTCGCGCTGCGGTAGAAGAAGGCGTGGTTCCTGGCGGCGGTGTTGCTCTGGTTCGCGTAGCTTCTAAGATCGCTGAAGTTGAAGTATTAAACGAAGATCAAAAACACGGTGTGGTTATCGCACTGCGTGCAATGGAAGCACCACTGCGTCAAATCGCCACGAACGCGGGTGAAGAAGCGTCAGTTGTTGCTAACACAGTGAAGAACGGTAGCGGTAACTTCGGTTACAACGCTGGCAACGACACTTACGGCGACATGTTAGAAATGGGTATCCTTGACCCAACTAAAGTGACCCGTTGTGCATTGCAATTCGCTGCGTCAATCGCAGGTCTGATGATCACTACAGAAGCTATGGTTGCTGAGATCCCACAAAATGCTAGCCAAGATATGGGCGGTATGGGTGGGATGGGCGGAATGGGCGGCATGATGTAATTTTTGCTGGTCTAAAACGTTGATTACGGCGTTGCAGCTCGCTCACATACACACAACGTATGCTACGCTCACAGCGCCTTGTATTGAACGTTTTATCCTGCGCAAAAACGTCTGCGGTCTTTAGCTTAATCGCTTAAACCTAAATTGTTGTAAAAAATGAAAGCCCCGACACTGGAAACAGTGTCGGGGCTTTGTTTTTAGTCTGGTAGCTTGGGCAAGTTTCAGGTGTACTTAGCTACACTTTTTGGGATTTAAGCACTGAAATGACCACAAAAGTGTAACATTGTACACTTTTGAGTGGCTTGTCATTTTCAACAATCCAAAAGTGTAGTTCTGTACACTTTTATATTGAATAGGGCTGGTTTTAGGACTAAGGTGTATGAAGTTACACTTTTGGAGATGATTATGGCATCACCGCTAAATCAACAATCCCTCGGCTTGTTAATTAAAGAGCGAAGGAAAAGTGCTGCTCTTACTCAAGACGTGGCAGCCATGCTGTGCGGCGTAACCAAAAAAACGCTGATCCGAGTTGAAAAAGGTGATGATGTTTATATCTCAACCGTATTCAAAATCCTTGATGGTCTGGGGATTGATATCGTTTCGGCTCAAACCAGCGACACCGAAACTAACGGCTGGTATTAACCCATGAGTACTTCCAAAAAGCTCACGTTAGAGATGCACCTCGGTGATTTAATTATCGGGGAGTTATCCTTTGATGCGACGACCGACACCTTTGCCGTACATTACACCGAAAAGTGGCAACAAAGCGGATTTCCACTATCTCCAACAATTCCCTTAGATGGCACAGGCAGTAGCAGTCAGATATCGATGTTTTTGGTTAACTTATTACCGGAAAACAAAGGATTAGATTATCTAATTGAATCGCTTGGCGTCTCCAAGGGAAATACCTTTGCCTTGATCCGTGCAATTGGTCTCGATACCGCAGGTGCAGTTGCTTATGTTCTTAAAGGGACTTTGCTGCCTGAAACACAATTACGGCCAATTAAGGCTGAAGAAGTTATTCAGCGAATTGAAGATCCCACAATGTGGCCGATGGAAATTTGGGACGGCAAACCTCGACTGTCGGTAGCGGGTGTACAACCTAAATTAAACCTGTTTTATAACGGTGAAGAATTTGCATTTGCCGAAGGCGCGCTTTCATCTACCCATATTGTTAAATTCGAAAAATATCGCCATTTAGTGCTCAATGAATTTATGACGATGCGCTTAGCTAAGGCGATTGGAATGAATGTGGCTAATATTGATATCGTTCATTTTGGAGATTACAAAGTACTCTGTGTCGAACGCTTTGACCGACGTTATATGCCAAATGAGCAAAGGGTATTAAGAAGGCATATTGTCGATAGCTGCCAAGCACTTGGTTTTAGTGTTAGCAAAAAATATGAACGTAATTTTGGTTCAGGGCGTGATGTTAAAGATATTCGTGAAGGGGTAAGTTTTAACAGGCTCTTTAGTCTCGCAGCAAAATGCCGTAATCCAGTGGCCGCTAAACAGGATATGTTGCAATGGGCGCTATTCAATTTACTGACCGGCAATGCCGATGCACACGGTAAAAACTACTCGTTTTTTATGACGCCAAGCGGAATGGAGCCAACTCCTTGGTACGATTTGGTCAGCGTGGCTATGTATG
Source organism: Shewanella sp. SM71 (assembly GCF_025653905.1). Lineage (NCBI taxonomy): Bacteria > Pseudomonadati > Pseudomonadota > Gammaproteobacteria > Alteromonadales > Shewanellaceae > Shewanella > Shewanella sp. SM71. The sequence goes on along the minus strand of NZ_JAKKRW010000008.1, from coordinate 158,771 downwards.
AAGATTTTGAACAACAGCTTGCTATGGCAATTGATGATGAATTTGATCCAAATAGTATTTACCCGTATCAATTGGCCGCATTTATTGATGGCTTAGATTTACCAAGGAATTTATTAATCAGTAACTTAACGACAATAGCGCGAAGAATTCCGCAGGCAATAGATGGTGTGATTTCAATGCTTCCGGCCCTCGATGAGAGTGAAACATCATTTGTGGCTTATTACAAAGCGCAGTTGCTGGCGAGATGTGAGCGTTACCTTAGTTTTGCTGACGAGGTCAGGGATGTGGAAGTGTAGCTCTAGCTATATCTTATCACCCAGCGGTAATTTCGTAGGGAAGGGGGCACTCCTGTCACCTTCGCTTTATTTGTTAATCTATAGAGTTGGGCATATCCCATAATTCTTGATTGCTTTTAAAAGCAAAATCAAAGTCGTGGGGCTTCACCCCACACCCGACCAAAAGGGGAAAAGCGCCTGTTCCCCTTTTGGAAATCCCCCGGCGCCCCTAGCGAAGTTACATGCATTAGTTAGTGGCTTCGTGCTTATTCGAAAATCGCTAACGCTTCCGATGGGGCGTCCCTTCCCCCCGAAAGCTACGCAGATGTCCTGTCTGCGTAACACGCCATTCTTTCAATAAAGAGTCTTCAACGCCCTTCAGCAACTTCGCAGGGGAGGGTGAACTACTGTGGTCTAGGTGTTGGCTGTTAAACCCAAAAGAGTTATGCCTGTCCTATCTTTGATTAACGGGTACTTTTTAAAGTTTGGCTTTAATTTTGTTCACTAAAATTTCATGATTACCTAGTTGAGATTCCAATGTTTTCGTTAATTTAGCCATGTCTGACGAGTGTGGCATACCACCTTCTTCCAGCATCTTAAGTAAGTCATCTAAACAATAGCTAACGATAAATGCAAAAATGTCTTTCTTAGTAACAAAATCAATAAAACTAATTAGAGTTCTTATTTTTGTTGCGACCGGGGTATCTACAAACTTTTCGAACTTAACCTTGAGTTCATAATACTCATAGGTTTGCCTTAGTAGGTCACTTTCAATACTTCCTAATTCTTTTTTTAACACTGTTAGGATATTGTTGCCTTCTTTTTTTGACTTCTCCGCACTTTCAGAGATTGCTTTTATCAAGTCAGACTTTGTCTTTTCAACAACTATCGAAAAGTAATCAATTTCAGATTTAATTTGACTTTTAATCAAACTATCAACCGACTCTTTCGACTCCTGAAACTTTGAATTTAAGTTATTGTTCTGTTCTAATAATCTTTGTTCTATCTCCTTAATACCTTTAGAGATTTCAGCTTCTAACTGCAATCTAATATTAGTCTTTTCATCTTTAATTTGCCCTTTTACGTTATATATATTAAAACCTAAAAACAACAGAAGAAAACCGCCAGCGAACGATAGTGACCAATAATAACCAGCCGTCAATCTATCAATATACTTATCAAGCATCTGATTTTGAGTCTTCAAAATATCAATCTGAGCTTCAAGTTTTTTAAAGTTTTCTGCCGAAGTTGTATCACTACTTAAGCTTTTGTTTATTAATTCTGACTTAACTAATGGTGTTTTCTCAGTTGATTCAGTCGGCAATGGCAATGCACTATCTGCGTGGGAGAAAAATGATAACATTAGTAATATAAATACAGTGACCTTCACAGCTATCTCCTTGAAATTTCATATCCACCTACTGTAAGTTAGCTAGTTAAATTTTTAAAGTTATATCTCAGTTTATCAAGTTTATACGCACTACATTTTTATTTTGTAAATTCCCCTTCACAACTTCATTTGTATTCATATCCTTCATCACATAATCTAACTGCACTAGCTTTGCTAACACGCTGGGGCTGATATCTATTTCTGCTGCCATCATCCTGCGGTCAGCTGCGCGGCTTAGGCGACCACAACGAATAATGGTCGCGTTACCTAATTCGGGCTTAGTAAGACAGCCACATCTTGTAACGTGTTTGACGCTGTGGCTATCCTTCTGCTTTATTTCTTGGCTTTTTTAACGCTGATTACAATTCATATTGATTGGTGGGACTTGGCTTTTAATAGCATTAAAATAAAGCCTGAATTTAACGAGCCACCTATTGTTAAATTTGCAGAGTGTATGCTTGTAAAAAGGCATACAGATAACTGGATAGTTGGTTGGATTAAGCATTGGCATGTAAGTGACCGTTGACGGCATGGATGCCGTCGTCGAGCCCTCATGGATGAGTTTATGGCGTGTCACTGGAATGACAGTGCTTAATAATCAGCTTCCGCTGTTAAGCAGCACACGAGCAGTAAAAGAATCTAACGAGCCATCCATTGTTAAATTTGCAGAGTGTATGCTTGTAAAAAGGCATACAGATAACTGGAAAATTGGTTGAATACTAATATATTGGCAGACATTTAAGCTGAACAAAAATAGTGGGTTAAGCTCTTATTCTCAATTACAATGCACTATTTTCATTAGCTAAATGCGGCATTAAACGAGCAGGAAACCCAGTATGAATATCCCGATGATTACCGCGCTTCAGAGTGCTATTACCGAAGCGCTAGCGAGTATACCAACCGCTGAGGCGGAGCAGATCTATGCATTGTCTTTCTATATCAACAACGAATATGACGATCCCCGTCTACCTACGTTGACAGTCGGCTATAACACAGTCGACGAGTGGCATGCTTCGATTCCAAAGGCTTCTAGCTCTGACGAAGCAAAATGGAACTATGCCTTCTGGCTTCAAAACGAACTCCTCGTCTTTGGGGATCCTGACTCTCAGACTGCGGATATCTTAGCTCGCTGGGTGGCCGATCTCGGTCTCGGGTACAGTGATGCGGAGGAAGATGTCGATTTTGATCGCTGCCTTGAGCTCGGTCAGGAGATAACCGAGCAATTTGTTGCCGCAGTATGCGTTGTCGCTTCTACACTCCATTCCAACTTAACCGTTAGTCGCGTTTTTGGTCGTTCGGTACCCATCATAGTTCACGAGCTCGAGTACTATAACGAGATCGCAGATCAGACAGAGGCCTGTAACCCTCCCAGACTCGCCGAAGAGTTCGTTTCTTGGGTGCGCTCAATCTAACGTTAGTTATTAGTTATAGGTGGTAAGGATATAGGGCAGATTGGTTGGCGGCGGTTCAATAATTCTAATCACAGAGCTTAATCACATAGCTAATCACATAACAAAAAGGATGCATCGATGAACGATGGGCAATACAAAAAGGGGCTTGAGGTGCGTCGTGCTGTGATGGGCGATAGCTATGTGGATAAGGCGCTCAATAGTGCGACGGATTTTACCCAGCCGCTGCAAGATTTAGTTACGGCCAATTGCTGGGGTGAGGTTTGGGTGCGTGATGCCATTTCAAGGCAAACGCGCAGTTTGATTACCATAGCGACGCTGGCGGCATTAAAGGCGCCGACTGAGTTAAAGGGCCATGTGCGGGGCGCGCTAAACAATGGCTGCTCGGTTGAAGAGATCCAAGAAGTCTTACTGCATTGCACCGTTTACTGCGGTATGCCTGCGGGGATTGAGGCTTTCGAGCGGCGAAAGAAGCGATTGAGGAGTGGCAGGCGCAACACAGTTAGCTCACTTGGTATTAATCATTTTGAGCGTCAATGGCTTTGAGGTTTAGTTGCTGTGAGATTTAGTTACTTTGCGGTTTAGTGGTTTTAACATTCGCTAGGGGAGCTGAGTTACGCGGATTCCCCTAGCGCATGATGGCTACAAACTTGAACAGTCTGCGCTTATTTTTGTAACTGGGCTTTTGCGGCTTCTACTTTTGAGAAATCCAAACCGAGTTCAAGCACGGCTTCTTTGAGCAAGGCCGGTTTCTGCATCACTAGTCCCAGCAGTTGTTGTAATTTTTCGGCTGGGATGCCTAATTGACCGAGCGTGCCCATCGCCATTAATGGATTTTCGGTTAATGTTTGAAACAGTTCTTGAATTTTAGCGTTACTGACGTTGTGTTCTTTTAAGATGGCAATAATGGGATTCATTGCATTACCTTGTTGATATGAAAGTTAAACAGGTGCCGATTTTATCACAGTTCTGCCAGAGTGGTTGCCTCACACCACATGCGTACCTGTTGGATGTTGCCACGCTTTGCCTATGCCATTAAGCGCATTAGATTTTATTCCCAATAAGCTTTACTCTGGTGACGTATTCCCCAAAATCTGCCGATAAAACCTGAGCGACTGTCGTGCATCTTGAGCCGTTGCATTGGATATTATGGCTCTAGATATCATGACTCTAAGATATTGTGGCTCTAGATATTATTACCTTAGATATCATGGAGCAATACGATTGGGTAATCGCTGGCTTTTATCATCCCTTAAAAAAGAAAGGAACTGTGGTTATGCTTGATGTTGTCGCGAACCAAGACAAAAGTATTGTGGTTAAACAGTTGCGATACGGGCGTGATAATGAGGTGTTAGTCGTCGATGAGTGGCAACTGCATCCTGCTGAACATTGGGCGATTTTCGCGACCGACAGTTATTGTGGTTCCTTGCTTGGGCGAATATTAACGGGTGATATTCTGTCCGATGAAGGGACGATTGCTGGCTTGCCGCAACGTATCGGTTGGGTGTCACTTGGGTTGCAACAAGCATTGCTGGAGCGCGAGTTAGAAAAAGACGAGTTGGATTACGGTTCGAGTGTCGAATTCTTAGTATTGGAATGCTGCCAAGATGCCAAGCAACTCCCTGCATTATTACAAAAGGTTGGGCTTGAGCCTCTGCGTCGGCGCGGTTTTCGGCAATTATCCACGGGCGAAACGCGCAGAGTCATGCTGGCACGTGCACTGGCAATGTTACCGCAATTGCTGATTTTAGATGACCCTTATGCAGGGCTTGATGCTGAACATCAAGCGAGTTTATCTGAGCTGCTGAGTGAAGTGGCCGAGCATACTCAGTTGCTGATCATCACCTCGCGCCAAGAAGAATTGCCGCCGTGTATCAGCCATGTGGCGCTGTTTAATGGCGAGATGCTCAAATCGGGGCAGAGTGTGCACAAACTCAGCCCGTCGATGTCGATTGAGCAATGGCATAATCATCCCGTGATGGCGCAGCTGAATGCGTTATCGGCACAGCGTAGCGATGAACTCTTGGCCTTGATGGAGCGGCAAAGGCACAACGCCGAGGCGTTTGATCCTCTGGTCGAGATTAAAAATGGCAAAGTGGAATATGTCAGTGGGCTGATTTTCAGCGGCGTGAATTGGCGCATCGAGGCGGGGCAACATTGGCAAGTTCGTGGCCCAAATGGCTGCGGTAAAAGCACTTTGCTGGGACTGATTTTAGGCGACCATCCCCAATGCTATAGCAATGACATCACGCTCTTTGGCCGACCTCGCGGAAGCGGCGAGAGTATTTGGCAGATTAAACAACGGATTGGCATAGTATCGTCGGCGCTACACTTGCAATATCGCGTCAGTTGCTCGGCATTAGATGTGCTGCTTTCGGGCTTTTTTGACTCTATTGGCCTGTACCATAAACCCACTAAACCTCAGCTAGATTTGGCGAAGGAATGGTTGGCTATTCTGCACATGACAGGGCTGGCGAGCACAAGCTTTAAGAAGCTCGATTATGGTCAGCAGCGGTTACTGCTGATAGGTCGCGCCTTGATTAAACAGCCACTGTTACTGATTTTAGATGAGCCGTATCAGGGCTTAGATTTTATCAATCGCACCTTAGTGATGCGGGCGCTGGAGATGATAGCCGAGCATCATCTGAGCCAATTGCTGTACGTGTCTCACCATAGGGAAGATGCCTTACCTGCGATTAAAAACTTTGTCGATTTTATCAAGCAAGATGACGGCTATTCGGTACAGGTGAACTACTGTGAGTCTGAGGATTTAACCCGTTTAAATCAGTAAATGCCACCTATCGTAACAGCTTAACGGCTGCTTATTTGTTTGCAGAGTTTGTCATTATCCCTCGGCACTCCAACACAGGTTAAAATTGACTTTACAGGGCGCTAGCCATTGAGTGTGTTAGTCACGCTCAATGGCAATATATCTGTGGCGCGAAAGATTTTCGTATTCCAGTGAAAACTGAGATACACCACATATCGATAATGAGGGTATCGCCCTAGTGTTTTATCCCCCATTCGTCAGACAGCAGTTCTGTTAATTAGTCATGCTTGATATAGGTAACTGTGAGCCGTCTTACAGTTTTGAATGTCGTTGGCGCGAATAATAGTTTCTGGCCTAGGCCAAAAACTCGTAACAGTTTTATGGTTCATCCACTGAACTTATTCATCAAGTCAGTTATCACGCTTGAGAATCCAGAGCTATGGACTCCCTTAGCTAGATGAGCCTTAGTGTCGTGCGCTGTAAACAAGATGTGCACCAAGACCTAAAACACGATTTCAATACATATAAGACGACTTAAAGATAAAAACATTTATGCCAAGACCTAAAAAATGCCGTCAATTATCGAGCTGTGTGCCCTGTAGCCTATTTAAGCCTAATGGGATCCCTGCGGTTAAATTAACCCATATTCAATTAGAGGCCGATGAGTTTGAGGCCCTCGAACTGGGTGATGTGAAAAGATTAAGCCAGATCGAAGCCGCGGCCTTGATGGGGATCTCTCGGCAAACCTTTGGATACCTTCTCGCCAATGCCCGTAAAAAGGTGGCGACGGCTATCACTCAAGGTCAAGCCTTGAGGCTGCCAACCCAAACAGACAAGGATTTATCATGATTATTGCCATGCCGATGAGCCGCGAACGCCTCGCCAGTCACTTTACGAAAGCCCTACAAATTGGCTTTTATAATGAACAGTTTCAGCTGATTAAGCTGGTCGATAACCCGGCAATTGAGGGTGACTGTAGTGCTAAAAAAGCCTTATTAGAGCTGATTATTCAACAAGGCACCGACATTGTACTTGTGCAGAATATCGGTGAGCGCATGTTAGGAAAGTTGCTCGATGCGGGGATTAGTGTGAGCAAAGGTAGTGCGAGTCAAACAGTGGCGACTTTACTTGCACAAACGGCGGATCTTAATCTTAGGTTAACGGATGCATCCCAAGGCCGCGCTTCACTCAAACATGCAGCCAAGGGCGGATGTTGTCATTCTACAGGTGACGGCTGTGGTTGCAGCGGTAAAGCTAAAGCAGCATCTAGCTCAACACGTCTTATAAGCACGCCAGCAGTACAGGTTAAGCTCGATAAGTCAGTGCATTACGCTGGGTTTAGACCCTTGGTAAATAAATAATCTCAGTGTTTAATTTGAATTATTCCGCCACAGTTAAAGCGTAGGGGCGGGCAAGCGCCCCTCGAATATCCGCTAACGAAAACACCTTAGAAAACCGTCCGAAGGTTTTGCCATAAAACACACATTCCACCACAGGCAAGGCAAATACATTGCGGCTCGCCGCTATCTCACCTTGGGCTTGGCAATCAATATAGGCCATCCGCATCTGCGGGAACGCTTGCGCTATCATCTCAGCAATTCTCGGTTTGAGCGTTTGGCACACACCGCAGTTTGGCGCGCCAAATAACAATAGCACCGCCGCATGCTCGGTTAACAATGACTCCAGTATCTCAGGTGAATCAATGTGCGTGATGATATCAGTGTGCATGCGTTACCATTTTGAAGGTGCTATGGGTATGAATTCATGGGCTAGTTTGCGTATTTCTAGGGTTAAAGCCAGCCCATTTTTACCACGCTGCTACCGATAAATTGACCAAGGTAGAATAAGCCAAGCATGAGAAGCCCGATACTGGCAGCAATCACTCCGATTTGCTGTATGCCTGTCAGGCTATCTCGCCATTGTTTTAGATTATTTATCATTTCACTACTAGTGACCTGCTACCTGCTACCTGCTACCTGCTCAGGCTTAAGGTTATACGCGTGACTTTACATGTGTCGCATCGCTAACTGCACCACTGGCGCTCGCAGGGAATTCCATCATCGTCACCATCCATTTGAGTATTGGGGCAATTTTGGATATAGAAAGTCGCTTCAGCACAGGAACTCATGTGGCTGCAATGGGTTTTACCCGCTTCACATTGGAATCTTGGTGTTGCAGATTCATATATGGGCATTCTCTCAATGTCTTCATTCGTGAGGACTGGTACTTCATCGATTGCAGGAGCTTCATTGAATTCTTGGTATTGTTTAAAGCCAAAGATAACTATGGCCACGATTATTAGCAGCGGGATTATCGTATTAAAGGACGATTTTCGTGAGTTATGGTAATGCGCTTTGTCTTTGTTATTGAAGTTGAAGTTTTCATTGCGTGATTGGACATGAGAGTGGGAGCGCGGTGTTGCACTCGCTGCAACGACTGCGACGCCTTCAATCGAGGCGATAACCGCTTTTCTTTTGCCGTCATTTTGCACTTCCGTTTGATACAGAATGCTGTCGCCCACTATGGGTTTTCTCGCCATCTTTTTCAGCACTGAAATATGAATAAACACATCTTGGGCTGCGTTTTTTTCAGGCTGAATAAAGCCAAATCCCTTTTCATCGTTCCAGCGTACCAGTACGCCTCTATCCATGAGCATTTTCTATGTCCTTAATTTAACGGCTTAATATTTTTAGTTATTGAATATCAATACTTACTTGAGTCGCTCCGATTTATCTCCTTTAAGGAGCAAACCGTACTTAGGTTGACGAATCGGCTATTCAATGTTGGATGCTAAGTTACTCAAGCATAGGAAGTTTTGCAATTTTTTATCTTGAATTTGCTTATGTGTGACTCATTCGCTTTGAGTGTATGGCGGTGGGGAAATGTGAGCACTTAGCAGAAACGGTTGGCATTTTTGTAAATTCAATACAAACAATAGATTGCATTAGTAACAAACGAAGTGATCAAAAAATGTGCGTAAAAACTTGCAATCTTACTGTGTGCTACATAGTATTTACTGTGTGGCGCACAGTGTGTGTGACACAGTGTTAAGGATAGGAATTCGACAATGACAAGTTCACAGCTAGTCAAAATGCGACTCGAGTTGCGCCGTGGGGTATTAGTGTTGGCGGTACTGGGATTATTAAAACAAGCCCACTACGGTTATTCGCTCCGCAAACAGTTGCAGGAAGGTGGTATTGATATTGACGAAGGGACTCTGTATCCCTTAGTGCGCCGCCTAGCCGATCAAGGATTGTTGGATAGTGAGTGGCGACAGGCCGAAGGGCGTGAGCGTCGTTATTACCAATTGTCGTCATTGGGCGCTGAGTTGCTCAGTCAACTTACCGATGAATGGCAGCAACTTAATGGCGCCTTGGCTTTTTTACTGGAGCAAAGTGCTGACACTAATGGCTCAGATATAAAAAGCTCAGACGAGAGTGCAGAGGAGATTTGATATGGAATTAGTCGATCGCTATATCGCCGCGGTGCAGCGAGAATTGCCCGAGAACAAACGTCAGGAAATTGGCCGTGAATTAAAAGCTAATATCTGTGATCAACTGGATGCCCTCTCTGAACAAGGTGAATTGAGTGAATCGCAAATTGCCGCGGTATTAAAGCAAATGGGTCATCCCTGTAAGGTCGCGCAGCAATTTGTACCATCTATGCCTATTATCGCCTCTGAGGATATTCCGCTTTTTAAACATACACTTTTCATGGTACTGGGTGTCTTGTTTGTGTTGCAGGTGGTAGGTGGCACGACTCAATGGTTGGGCTCGGCAGAGGGGGATCTATTAGGATTTATCCACCATATTGCTAAAGGTTTTATTGGCGATGCCTGTCTTGCCTTTACCGCTATCCTGTTGGTCTTTTGGAGTTTCTCGGCTCAGGGAAAACCTATGTCCGGCAGCAATTGTCAAAAATGGCAGCCGCAGAATTTGCCCAAGGTTGGACCTGGTTGGCAGCATATTAGTTTAAGCGATGTGTTTACTGATCTGGCGACATACCTTTTTCTCTTACTTGTGATCTGGTGTTCTGTGTGGATGAGTAGCGAGCAATTAGCCGCGCGGACTGTGATTTTCAGCGTCAATGCTCAGCAATTACTGCAATGGTTTAGCCCTATTATTTTGCTGTCTATGGGGAATAGTCTCTGGCAACTACGCCGCCGAGTGTGGACTACTGAATTGTTACTGGCGAATATGGGGATCAATCTTGCTTATGCCTTGTTCTTAGTCTTTCTGGCCTTTAGTTCGCCACTATTACAAAGCCAAGTACAAAACCAAGGCGCTGAATTAAATGGGGAATTTACGTTATTACAGTTAGAACATTGGCTAAGTTATACTCTAGTGATTGCCGCTATGTTCCCTGGCTATGAAGTGATTCGCGATGGGGTGCGTTGGCGTAAACTCGCAAGCAAATAAGTAAGGTTTAACCTAGGTTTTGTAGGTGAGTTTTATTCACTTTTTTATCGAATACATGGCCTGATCAGCATGATTGAACAGGCTTTTTATATTTGTGCCATCTTCTGTGGAGAAAAGTAAGCCACGACATTTACATTCGATGCTGATTTATTCTGGGGTATCGCCATGATTCATTTCATTATTAAGCGATTCTTGAGCCTGTTGTTTGTAGGTGTCAAATATGCCTTCTTGCTTCATCTGTTTGAGCTCCCGAGCAAGATTAACGGCGAGTGCCGCGTGACGTTTATTTAAGTAACCATAGCTGGTGAGTTCTTCTAGGGTGGCAATCGCGATTATTTTGCTGCCTTGAAACTCAGGCGTTTGTAATAGATCCAATGAGCTTGCCTCCGTATCAATATAGATATCGATTCGGTCGCGGAGCATTTTACGAAAGGAGCTCGCGGGGGATGAAGATTCAGTCAGACGCTCCTTAGGAATGAGTCCCTTTAGCTTTTGTTCTGCGAGGAACACGCCTCGATAGTATTCGATCTTGTATCGACTCTTTTGCAGCGCTTGCCAGTCAGGTATTTTGATTTCGGGATTGTGCGCGAAGGCAATTAAATGGGTATCGATAACCGGTTCTTCAATTCGAATGAGGTTGGTAAACTTTTCGCCATAATGAGATACACGCCCCGGCTCACCATCCACTTTACCTGAGTCCGCCATCATACTGGCGCGGGCTGCGGGAACCACTTGATAGGAGAAGTCATATCCTAAGCGTTCAAAGGCTTGGGCGTAAATCAGTTCAGCCCATTTAAAGTAGAAGTTATGTTTGGGGTCCTCATAAAACGCCATCGTAATGATAGGTTTATCAGCAATCATCGCTGTGGTTTCTGCTGTTGATTTGCTGGTTGCATGAACCGAGACACAAAAGAAAAGGCCTACCCACACACTCCAAATCTGCATATTACTCCATCGTTGCATAGCGTGTCTCTAAAAGTGTTGAGTTATTTAGAGTATAGCTAGCCTGATAAATGGGTTCATTTTTATTCAAGCAAGATTATTTCATTACCATGATTTCGCACTAACACACGGTTGAAATGTGATCTGCTGGCGGACATTTTGTCCTTTTGGGTTTAAAAAGGTGCGATACGGCACATAGAAATGATATTTGCCTGTATTTTGCTGGTTTTTTATTCATCAGAGTTTGAGCTTGATCGGTTTTTTGCTTGTAAATAAGGCGTTAAATCCCTGCCGTCTATCACCTGTAGTAGGAAAGAAAGGATGAAATCGGGACTGGGATTATCAGGAATGCGGTTATCAAAGCTTTGGTTATCAATGACGTGGTTATTACCTCTTTGTTGTTTATCGAGTACCGTAGTGGCAGAGGCGGCAACGGACAATATCGAACGCCTAGAGGTGCGCGGTAGGCAAATTAATACCTTAGGCCATAGTACTTCGGCATCTGAGGGAATAGTCGGCGCGGCAGAAATCGAGAGTCGACCCCTATTACGAACCGGCGAAATCCTCGAATTTGTTCCTGGGATGATAGTCACTCAGCACAGTGGTTCGGGTAAAGCGAATCAGTATTTCTTACGCGGCTTTAATTTGGATCATGGCACAGACTTTAATACTCGAGTCGATGGTATGCCTGTGAATATGCGAACCCATGGGCATGGTCAGGGTTATACGGATCTTAACTTTTTGATCCCTGAACTTATAGGCGAGATCCGTTATGCCAAAGGCGCTTATTATCCTGAGGTGGCCGATTTTTCTGGCGCAGGTGCTGCGCAATTACTGCTGGCTGATCAACTCCCTCATAACCAAGTTGGGGTGACGTTGGGTGAATATGGTTACCAGCGACTCGTGGCAACTCAGGAGCTAAACACTGACATGGGGCGTTTTATTTGGGGTGGTGAGGCACAAACCTATGATGGCCCGTGGACGGATATTGATGAGGATGTGAGTAAGATCAGTGTCGTCGGGCGTTATTTAACTCGGCTCGGCGAGGGTGACTTGAGCGTCACTATGATGGCCTACGACAACAGCTGGAATTCGGCGGATCAGATCCCCGCCCGTGCGGTGGATTCTGGATTAATTGATTTTTATGGATCTTTAGATAAAGACGTCGGCGGTGAATCTAACCGTTATAGCGTTTCAGCTAATTACGATGCGGGTGATTGGCAGGGAAATGTCTACGCCATTCGCTCGACTATGAATTTATTCTCTAATTTTACCTATTTCTTAAACGATCCCATCAATGGTGATGAGTTTGAACAAGTCGATGAACGCACGATTTGGGGCGGTGATCTTAAGCGTGATTGGCAGACTTCACTTGGTGGCACTCAACTGAATTACAGTGTGGGCGGTGATGTGCGTTATGACGATATTGGTGCAGTGGGTTTGTATAACACTCAGGCGCGACAACGGCTGAATACGGTAAGGCTTGATGAAGTGCAAGAGTTGTCGAGTGGCATCTTTGGCAAAGTTGAGTGGCTGCCAGCTGATCAATGGCGTTTTAATCTTGGGCTGCGTTACGATTATTTTGATGTGCAGGTCGACAGTGATAATCCGCTTAACAGTGGCGATGCGTCCGATGGTATGTTCAGCCTCAAAGCCGGCGCTTCTTATTTGTGGAGCGATAATCTTGAGTTATATGTTAATGCAGGCCAAGGGCTACATTCGAACGATGCCCGCGGTGCGACAATCAAGGTTGACCCCGTGAGTGGCGATGAGGTCGAAAAAGTCGATCTGCTCGTGCGCTCAAATGGCGGCGAATTTGGGGTGAAATACTATGACAGGGACTTTATTAATTTCTCTGCTGCGATCTGGTATCTGCAACTAGATTCAGAATTAGTATTTGTGGGCGATGCGGGTAACACTGAGCCGAGTCGTGCATCTGAACGTTATGGTGCTGAATTAACGGCTTATTATTGGCTGAATGAGGCAATCAGTATCGATATGGAATTAGCGTGGACTAACGCTAGATTTACTGAAAATGAATTTGAAGAGGGCAAGTATATCGATGGCGCGGTTCCCTTTGTTGCCAGTGCGGGCATCACCTATCGACCCGACGGCGATGGCCTGTATTCGAGTGTACGCGTGCGGCACCTTGGCGAGCGGGTGCTCGACAGCTTTAATGACCACAAGGCTGATGCGACCACATTAGTTAACCTCGCATTAGGATACGAGTTCCGCTGCTTCGATACTAAGCTTGAGCTGCTCAATGTGTTTGATAGTAAAGATCACGACATAGATTATTTTTATGCTTCTCGTTTGCCCGGCGAAGCAGCCGAAGGGGTTGAAGATCAGCATTATCATCCTGTTGAGCCACGAATGGTGAGAGTCAGCGTGAGTTATCATTTCTAGTGGTATTCATCGGTTAAGGCGATATCGAAGGTTATTACGTATGTCGCCGAGCAAAAATGTATCTCATTAAGCGTCCAGATAGTTGGGCGCTTTTTTCTGCTGCACTCATTTAAGCGCTAATTTAAGCACTAATCTAAGCCCAAATCGCTTCAAACTATGTGGCTGCAATAATTTACTATTCCCGCGCTGACAATGGAGGCTAGAATGAGGGCGAGTCGATCTGAGTTTCCCCCTGTTTTACAGCTGATGCTATAGGTAATCGCCGCGAGTTATGAGTACTGCAACACCCATTGAAAACATTAATTATTGGCGTCATCCTAGCTTATCAGGCATAGAACTGAGTCAGGCGGAATTTACGCATTTCAGTTTTGATAAACATGTGCATCTGGATTACCACTTAGGCGTAGTCACTCAAGGCGCGCAGCAGTTTGTGAATAAGGGCAGCAGTTATCAGCTTGGTCAGCATAGTTTATCGACTTTAAATCCCGACGAAACCCACGATGGTCAGAGCCGCGATGCCGACGGTTATCGGGTGAAAGTGATGTCGATCCCCGTGGAATACATGAATGAAGTCAGCCAAGAACTGGGTTTGAAGGAGCACTTTTTCAGCGCGCCTATGGTGGATGACCCGACGCTTTATCAATATTTTATTCAACTACACGAGCTATTAATTCAAGGCCAATGTGGTGCGCTTGCGGGTGAGTCCCACTTACTGAATTTTATTCATCTGCTGCTGGAGCGTTACCCAAGCGGTATTTCATCTTGCCTATCTAAACCGAATCAACCGCAGGGGTTATCTAAGTTGCAGGTGAGCTTAGTGAAACAGCGAATTCACGATGAGCCTTGGCATAATACTCAACTTGAAACCTTAGCCAATGAAGTGAATTTAAGTAAATTTCAGTTTTTACGGCAATTTAAACAGGCAACAGGGATGACTCCCCATGCGTACCTTAAACGGGTGCGCTTAGAGTTGGCGAAAAAATCCTTAAGTCATGGCGCTTTAGTGGCGGATGTGGCGCAGCAGTTCGGATTTTTCGATCAAAGTCATTTAAACAAAGCTTTTAAGCAGGCATTCCTATTATCGCCAGTGCAATTTCAGCGGCGTATGCTCTAATTTCCGCCCGTCTTTCGACGCCGCTGGTTTTTAAAAAACACTGAATAGTGCAATTTATTACAATTCAGCGCTGCGACAAATTGCCATACTGGCTGCCTCAGTTATCGTTATTAGCCTTTTTTGCGGAGCCGCATATCTATGGATTTATCTTTATTACTCACCTTGGCTGTAATCCATGCCGTTGCTTTAATCAGTCCCGGACCCGATTTTGCCATTATGGTGAAGATTGCGACTCAGCAGTCCAGAAGCACTGCGGTTTCCGCCGCTGTGGGGATTTCAATAGCCATTTTAGCTCATACGATTTTGAGTCTGACCGGTGTGAGTCTACTCATTAAGAGTTCGCACACTCTGTATCTCTTAGTGCAAATTGTGGGCGCTTCTTACCTCGCTTGGATGGGGTTTGGTGCCCTGCGTGCCGGTCTTGCGATACTCGCTAAACGTAAAATGAGTGCCAGAGTCCATGCAGGAACAAATGATGATGCTGTTATTAGCGCTGGTGACGTTGAAGGCGTGGCGTCTGTTGCTGGTGGCTTAGGTGGCGCTATGTCGCGCAGGCAAGGTTTTTTGACTGGGCTTTATACCAATCTATTGAATCCGAAAGCATTAGTGTTTTTCTTAACCTTGTTTTCGGCCTTGATTACCCCAAGTGTTACAACGAGTACTAAAATCGCTTCCGCTATTTTGTTGTTGTCTTTGTCATTGGCATGGTTTGGTTTTTTAGCGGTAATGTTGTCAAAGGCGCAGGTGCAACTTAAATTGCAGCGACTAACACCAGTTATCGATGCGGTTATTGGTGTTATCTTTATGTCGGTAGCCTTGGCGATTTACTCAAACCTATTATTAACCGCTTAGTCAGGCGCAGTGTAAATCACCTTAGGTTTTAGTCTGAGGCACTTATGGTATTCTTGGCTTTTAGTCTCAGCAGAGACATTTGGAGTAAGGGATAAAGATGCCATTCGCCTCACGACTCAAGGGAAGCAAATTAGCTGTTTTCAGCCAAGTTACACTGATGAATATCGCGTTTTCTGCGGCGTTAATATTCAGCGTTATGGGTTTAAGCATCAATGCAAACGCCGCTGATGAAGCCATGCCAGAGGAATATATTCCTCTGGTGCAGGGACTTATCGACGCCGCCAAGGCCAATGATCTTGAGGCGATTGCTAAGCGTGTGGCTTACCCGCTTAAACGTGAATATCCGATCCCCGCGATTCAAAATACCCAGGAAATGATCGCACGTTTCGATCAGGTTTTTGATCCTAAGCTGCTTGAGCAGATCGCCCATTCTAAGATTGAAGCCGATTGGCAGACGATGGGCTGGCGCGGCATTATGCTCGGTAGCGGCGTTGTGTGGCTGGATTTTGATGGCAAGATCATCGCCATTAACTATCAAACACCGGTAGAGGCAAAACTGAAAGCAGAGCTTATTGCTAAGCAACAAACGGCATTACATCCGAGTGTGAGTGAATTTGTCAGCCCAGCGTTATCTTGGGAGACCGCCAAGTTTACCATTCGTGTCGATGATATGGGGAACAGCCAATACCGCTATGCCGCATGGGCAAAGGGTAAGTCATTGAGCGACAAGCCAGATTTAGTGCTGAATAAAGGCAAACTCGTATTTGATGGCAGTGGGGGGAATCATTCATACCAATTTCGCAGCGGCCCATACCAGTATTATTGTTATGTCACCGTCTTAGGCGGCAGCGATAGTCCTCTAGGCGAGCTAGTGGTGTTTAAGAATGACCAAGAAATACTGACACAAGCTGTTATTAAAGCAGACTAGTCTCGTTTCCCTATCCCTATGAGTGAGATTTAAAGCTGCGACTCTATGTTGATGGTCGCTGCTTTAGTAATCCTAACGACTTCCTTTAGCTAGAAGCTATTGCCCCAAAGTGTGTTTCGTAGTTTGAATGCTTTAATCAAAATCAAAGTCGTGGGGCTTCACCCCACACCCGACCAAGGAGGACTGCTCGTCCTATCAAAAACGTCCATGTTAAATAGCCAGCTCGATATCCATATCTCGCGCTCAAAGCGGCCGTAGGCCTTCGCCCTTGGATGCTCCAAGACGCCCAACGGAGTTGAAAGCCCCTTGTGCTCATTGCCAAATTTGCTATCGCTTCCGAAGGATGCGCTTTACATCCATGTAAATCCTTCCAGTTCGGCAGTCCCTGCCTCTCGCTCATAAGCGCGAAAATCACCGATTTTCATTCGCCCCTGCACCTGCGAAAGCTAGTCGGTCATCCATGACCGAACTCACGCACTCTTTATTAAATCAAGAGCTCTATTCGCCTAGCGGCAACTCCGAGGGGAGGTGTATTCCTTGGAGTTTTGAGTCTTTAGATAGCTATTCATCAGCAAAAAAATAAGCGTAAAAGAACGAGAAAGGTAAAACGATATCAAGTGATTACCCATCAAACTGTATAAAAAACCGCTACCGCAAAAAAGCAAATTCCTATAGCATTATTTATACCAATTGATATGGATGTGGCAGCGGCCATATTTGAGATTTAGTAAACAAGCGATTTATGCCCTGCAAACAGCGCAGCGCATAAATACTAAGACGTTAACTGCTACCTAGAATTGAGATTATGCACATAAAACTAAAAAAGATAGCCGACAATTTGAGCGATGAAGAACATTCATCTATCGCGGATGAAATACGCCAAGGAAAAATCGATGGTATATCTCTATCATACTTAGGTGGTGCTTTTGGTCCTACATGGTCTGCGGGTAACGATTACAGTTTAGATTTCCTGAAACACTATTCGGGCATTAGAGCTTTAGAGATTTTTCTTCCTGCGCTAACAAGTATTGATGCTATTGCTGAGCATGTAAACGAAATAGAGTTTTTGAGTCTGGGAGAGCTTAATAAAAAAACTGTATCTTTAAGGCCTCTATCAGATCTGAATAAGTTAAATTCTTTGAGTTTGGTCAAAAATAAGAAAGATATCGATTCTATAGCTACGCTCACTAGCCTTAGAGACCTAACCCTTTCAGGGTATCAAGAAAAACAAATAGAGCATGTTGCCAGTCTGAGTAATTTAGAAAGTTTATATTTGGGTTTCGGCACATTTGAAGACCTAAATGCTATTAAAGGATTATCTAAGTTAACAAGCCTAGAAATACTTTGGGTAAAGAAATTACACGACCTAAGTGCCCTGGAAAACCTGACATCTCTTGAGATATTGCATTTAAGTACTCTAAAGCAAGTTACATCCATTCCAGATGTTTCCAATCTAAAGCACCTTAAGAGCTTGGTCATGGATACCATGAATGGACTTTCCTCTTTGTCAGGTATTAAAGGTAGCTCAATTAACGAATTGGCTGTAATTAATTCGAAGATAGATCCTGTATTGTTTTCTGAGCTAAATAATAGTTTGCCAGTGCTGCAGCGACTTGTACTTGGTCTCGGAACTAAAGGGAAAACAAATGAAGCATCTAGTTTCTTTGATAGTTCCGTTATATGCGACACATTTAATGATTTAAAATACAGTACAGCCAGAGGCTATAGAATTGAGTTCTGCAGTTAACAAGGCGCTGCTGTCGGACAAATTTTCCGCTGCGCTCCGCAGAGCGCGGCGTTAGGTATACACAATGAGCCGTAGATACCTTAATCTTCAAGAAGCCGAGTCGGCGCTTAAGCGAGGGAAAGCAGTTGAGTGCTTTCTTGGTGGCTGTGAACGGGATGGCCGTGCTGGTATTCAGTGGCTAAGCGTTCGAGGTCCTAAATCCGAAATAGATGTTTCAGTTTACGAAACTGCTGATTTGGGTGATGAATCATTCCTTAATATTTATGAGTTTGGTCCACTAGGTCCAGACCTAGAGCTAGAGGATGCCAATGAGGTCAAATCATTCACTTCATTTGGCCAAGCGATAGAGTTTATTGAGCAACGATTCGCAGGATCATCTGAAAGGTTATTGAACGAGTTTATGATTCAAGATGAATATGCCGACTATATTTCGAGGGGCCGGAAGTAGAAATGCCTAACAATCGCAGGCACAGCGACGGCCTTTTCGTTGCAGCTCCGCCTTCACTACAAAGCCGCGCGTGCTGCGGGCGTTAACTTTATGGAAGAACTATGCACCCTCAAGCACCGCTTAAATTTTGCTATCAGGCCCTTACAAAAAAGGCGGCAAGCTATTATCGCTGGTGGGTTATCGGCACTATGTTACTTGTTCTTGCTGCATTCGTTGGTGTTACAGCTTTTGAAATGGCTGAGTGGTTATTATTTTTTACCTTTGTCCTTGCAGGGATGGTAATGACTATCACAACGCTAAGGCTTTTCTTAGTGAAACTATTTGAAGAGAATGCTGATGCGATTAATCTGTTCTCTAGTTATTTTCCGTCTCTGCTAGGCACCCGTAGATTGGAGTTAGCTTGTAAGATAACAAATTCAGTTTATTACGGAGTGTTTTATCTTTGTTGTTATTTCTTGTTGGCAGCTATTTTTTTGTTACCGCTGTCTTTAGTTGTAGAGTATGCAAAAAGTTAACAAGGCAAGTCAGCATCGCACCTTCGGTGCTGGACTCGCTAACGCTCGCCGCTTGCGGCGTTATGTTCTCAGGGAGAGGTTGTGAATTTGGAGCACTTTTTACGAGCCATGTTTATTGCTATAGCAATATGTTTTGTTCCAATTATGCTGTTTTACTGGAGTAATGAATCTGACTTAATAAAAATGGATTTTAAATACTTCTATGAATCAATACATTTTGTTTTAGTGTTCTATTTTATATTCTCAATTATTGGATGGATGTTAATTGGCTTTCCTGTGCATTGGGTGGCAGTAAAGTTCTTTAATCAGAATAAATGGTGTTATTTTTTAGGGATTCTAGCTTTCGGTATTCTGATTTCACTACCTTCTATGAAAATTGAATTGTTTTTGTTTTATGCAGGTATTTCGGGATTACAAGCAATCTTATTTTTGTGGTGGTTAGCAAGAGAACATAATAAGTTGCTTAAACGGACGTAAAACAGTTGGCTTGCGTTTGTAAGGTGATAACCCATAGAAATTTTAATCCGAACTCCACGAATTAGAGTAAAAAAACTAGCTCACTTTTGTACAAATGTGAGTTATAACATTCTGTGGAAATGACTATTCACGTAGCATTATTCAGTCGGTTTTAATTCGCGAAATAAAAAAGAGCATTAAGGATGAACTTAATGCTCTTTTTTATGGATAAATGCCTGCTCAAACTGTGTTGCGGTAATGGGTTTACCGTAGAGGTAACCTTGGCCTAAGTCGCATTCTTCGTGACGAATAAAGGCATCTTGTTCTAGGGTTTCTACGCCTTCGGCGAT
This sequence comes from Shewanella sp. SM71, assembly GCF_025653905.1. Classification (NCBI taxonomy): domain Bacteria; kingdom Pseudomonadati; phylum Pseudomonadota; class Gammaproteobacteria; order Alteromonadales; family Shewanellaceae; genus Shewanella; species Shewanella sp. SM71. Next base: position 138,751 of record NZ_JAKKRW010000008.1, on the reverse strand, counting down.
CACTTCCAAGTCCAGTTTCTTACCAATGGCAATAATTGCCTTGGTTAACTCTCTATTTTGTTCGTTTTCTTCGAGTTTACTAATAAAGCAGCGATCGATTTTTAAGGTGTCGAAAGAGTATTTTTGTAGATAACTTAAGGATGAGTAGCCTGTGCCAAAATCATCTAGGGAGATGCGGATACCGAGTTCTTGTAGTTTTTGGATGGCATTGTGGGCAATGTGTTCATCTTGCATCAGCATGCCTTCGGTAATTTCAAGTTCTAAGGCGGTCGGTGGCAATTGATAGAGGGTGAGTAAGTCGGCTATGTGTTCGCTAAAGCGGGGATTGCGCATTTGCAAAGGGGAAATATTGATGGCGATTTTAAACTCTTGGCCTACCTCGCGACACCATTTTGCCGCCTGAGACAGCGCGGTATGCAATACAAAATTACCAATATCGATAATCTGGCCATTACGTTCAGCTAAGGCGATGAATCTGTCTGGGGCGACATTGCCAAGGATGGGATTATGCCAGCGCAGCAGGGCTTCGGCACCAATCACTTGCTTCGTCTTTAAGTTAATAAAGGGTTGGTAATGCAGGCTTAATTCGTTCTTGTTCAGCGCATCGACCAAATGGGATTCCAGTTGATAGCGTAGGTTTAAAGCGGCTTGTGTATCTTGATTAAAGAAGCTGTGAGTTGAGCCATCAGCCTTGCTGATCGTCATGGCCGCTCCGGCTTTTTGCAGCAGGATGGCGGCATCGATACCATCCATAGGCGCTTGTGCTATGCCCATGCTCGAGGGAATCGTGATTACAAAATCAGCCACACCAAAGGGGGTATTACAGCAGTTAAGCACTTTATTGATGAGTTTATTGGTTTCGTTATTCGAAGGTTTGTGGGCTTGAATAATCACAAATTCGGCGCCAGCGATGCGGGCGATAAAGGTGTTTTCATCGGTATAGTGCTGTAAACGTTGGCTGAGAATCGTGAGAATTTTATCGCCAATCAGGTAACCATAACTGTCGTTGATGGATTTGAAATTACGCAGCCCAAGATAGAGTACTGAAATCTTTTCTTTGCGATTCACTTTTTCGAGCATGATCGACAGACTATTAATCAAATTGATGCGGTTGGGTAATCCCGTGAGCGGATCGTAGCTTTTATGGTATTCCAGTGAGGTTTCGGTGGAGGTGCGGTTTTCGATTTCTTTAATGAGCTTACCGCTAAGTTCGGCGAGTTCATGGGTGCGCTGTTGTACTTTTTGCTCTAGCTGCTGATTGTGCAGTTGTAGCTTAGCCTGTTGATAAAGGGTGACTAGGTTAGCTTCGATACCATTTTGAAACCGAGCGAGTAAGCTGCGAAAAGATTGGCGGTAATTATGCTCTTGGCTATCGAGCATGCAGATAGTGCCAAAGGCACTGCCATCTGGCCAACGTAAAGGTAAACCACAGTATGCGATCATGCCGAGTTTAATGTCAGGATTTTTGTCCCAGTTTTTATCTTTTAGGGCGTTAGGAATGTGGAGTTCCTTACCTTCTTTGATCACTGTTTCGCAGTAAAGCCCGTGGCCTAAACTGTCTTTATCATGTTTTTTATAGGGATTACCTTGGGTGCGGCTCGAGGTAAAGACCTCAATATCGGTTTGATGGACACGCATGATCAAAGCGGCGGGAGTGTCGACTAATTCAGAGAGCAAATCTAAGGTTTGTTGCCAGTTATCAACCATTTCTTGGGGAACAACGATTTTGTCTGTGTCGATCGTAATGTCGGCAAATAAACGATCTTTTTGAGACTGGTTAATGGCGAGGTTGTATGGCATGAATGCTCAGTCCTAGAGGCGCGATACTATGCATAAACTATAGTCTTTTTACTCATGATGTGAGTCTTTTCGATAAATTTAGTTACTGCAAAATCTCGGTTCTATCTTAAATGCTGCGCTGTTAGATCTCTTAAGTGTTAGGTAAGAATTCAACGGTACTCTAACACTAAATGTTCTGATTTTTGGATTTATTAGTGAATAACTATCTGAAAGATAAAGTTATGATGACATTTATGGATTTTGCTAAGGGGCATTTAATTACGCCGCTTTTAGTGTTTGCAGTGATCATAGTGGGGCTTGAATGGACTCACGCTGATATGAAAGTCGCGACTTTGTTATTTCATTGGCAAGGGGGCATCGACTCTTGGCCATTGAGAGGATATTGGTTGACCGAAGATTTATTGCATGTCACTGGGCGTAACTTTGTCATCTTGCTGGCGGTGAGTGTCGTAGTCGGCATTGCCTTTAGTTTTCGAAGTGACAGGGTAAAACCGTACCGCAAGGGCCTGATTTACCTATTTAGTAGCGTATTGGCGAGTGTGTTGCTGGTCCGAATTGGCAAGAGCGTTACTCACATGACCTGCCCGTGGGATGTGATTGAGTTTGGCGGCCAGATGATACATTCATCCTTGTTTTCTCGTTTACCTAAAAGTGCTGAGTTTGGTCAATGTTTCCCTGGTGGCCATGCCAGTGGGGGATTTGCTTGGGTTGCCTTGTATTACGTGCTGCGTGAGTATCGCCCGCATTTAGCTAAGTTTGGATTAATCTTTGGTTTGAGTTTAGGCCTAGTATTTGGCATTGGCCAAGAGTTACGCGGTGCCCACTTCTTGAGTCATGATTTATGGAGTTTAGCCATAGCATGGACGTCCGCTAGCCTACTCTACTATGCGTTTTTTCTGCGCTCGCCTGCGTTTAGAAAGTCTAAATTGGTCGCTTTGGGTCAAATGTTCAAGGTTGCAAGTAGTGGAATACCGCAAAAATAACGAGCTGTGAAGCTAACGCCCTGAGTCCTTATTGGGTTCAGTATTTTTTTATGGCTTAAAATCTAAATTCGAAGCGCATATCAGGTCTGCGTAGGCGAGATCTTTCATCTAACAGTTGGTTTTTTTCGTTGAGTAGGCTGTTTTTCTGTTTCAATAAGTCAGCCTTGTCGGTGAGATTATTGATCTTGCCATCAAGACTGCTTATTTCCCTCTCTATGGTATTTAAGCGATCGGCAATCTCAGTTAAACGTTTGTTGGTCAGGTATTGTTGATGGCCTTGGTTATAGCGCTCAACAAACTGGTTATTACTGCAAACCCCATAATAACTTTCTCCCGCTAAGCCTACGCGGTAGCCATTTTCTGGCACGCAGTAACTGGCTAACCCTTGCTGGTATCCTTGTTTCCACTGCGCGGTATCGACAGTGAGATTAAATTCACGACAATCTTTTTGATATTGATTTAATTGCCCAGAACTTGTCCCACGGTTGCCATCGGCAAGCCCAAGGGCAAACCAATCACTATTGGCGCATTCTTCAATAGATAAGCTGCTGCATTGAGTCAGGGATAGGACTGAAAGTGCGAGGAAAATGCTGGGATAGTGCATGGATAAGTTCTCTATATGTTGTGGCGTTTAGGATAAAGGCTCTTATGGGGGAGATCTAGCTATATATACCGCCATTTATACGGTCATAGATGCGTTTTGTTGGGCAGAATCCATCACAGTTTAGCGGATGAATGCATGATAACCAGCTGATATTGTGTTAGTTTGTGGTTAACACTTTAAATGTCTGCTTTGGTGCTCGCTATGATTTCACTTATTTCATCTGCGTATTCAGCTTCATTACCGGCAGTTAAGTCGGCTCATCAATCCCTTGATACCGCCGAGCCAAGCGGACTTAAATCCTTTACCTATGGTGCATTAGGGCTGGCAGCTCCTAAAGCTGAGGTCAGTTTTGATGGCAATGCAAGGAGTAAAATATCTGAGCCTAGTGCGGATGATTTAGATGACGTTAAGAGTTCAAACGACACTTATTACAGTGCAGGCCAAATATTGAAAGCGGCGGCGACTGTGGGCAGTGTGATTGCCTTGTTTGTTTGAGTTAAGTTCCTGCAGCAATTTAGCTCTGGGTATTATTTCAACTGGCTTGGATTGGCATATTCGCCGTGGAATATGGCTTGTCGTTTTGAGTCTGGTTTTATTGGGGTGAGCATAAAAGAATATTCTTTTAGTTAAAGTGGTATTTTCAGTCTCTTTCTTTGCCAAAGCGCTGAGTAAATCTGGTATTGTGTTTAACACGCAAGTGCATTAGTTTCTACTTAAAATTCGTTTAACAATCCTAAACTATATTCATCAAACTTCCGCTGGAGACCGCTTTTGTATGAAGATTTGCCCGCAGTATTCCATATCATGCCTAAGTAAGGTATAAGGGCGCTATGAAAACTCCGAAACGAATCCAACCCCTGGTTGATGAAGGACTGGTCGATGAGGTCATTAGCCAGTTAATGAGCGGTAAAGAAGCGACTGTGTACGTTGTACGCAGTGGTGATGATATCCGCTGTGCCAAAGTCTATAAAGAAGCGGACAAGCGCAGTTTTAAGCAAGCTGTGTTATATCAAGAAGGTCGAAAAGTCCGTAACAGTCGTCGCGCGCGCGCGATGGAAAAAGGGTCTAAATTTGGCCGCGATCAGCAGGAAGAAGCTTGGCAAAATGCTGAAGTTGAAGCACTTTACCGTTTAGCGAATGCGGGTGTGCGTGTGCCAACGCCTTATGGTTGTTTCGATGGCGTGTTGCTGATGGAGTTAGTGACGGATGCCGAGGGCAATGTCGCGCCGAGATTAAACGATGTTAGTATGTCGGCAGAAAAAGCCTTGAAGGATCATGCGTTGGTGATGACCTATGTCAAACGTATGCTCTGTGCGGGGTTAGTGCACGGTGACTTGTCTGAGTTTAACGTGTTAGTTGACAGTGAAGGGCCAGTGATTATCGACTTACCTCAGGCCGTCGATGCCGCTGCAAATAACCATGCTAAATGGATGTTAGCGCGTGATGTGAATAACATGACTCAATACTATGGTTTGTATGCTCCTGAGCTGTTAAAAACACAATACGCCAAAGAAATTTGGGCCTTGTTTGAAGCCGGTGAATTGAAGCCTGAAACACCATTAACGGGTGAGTTTACCGAAGTGCTGGTCGAAGCCGATGTTAGTGCGGTCTTGGAAGAAATCCAAGCGGCCTTTGAAGAGGCACAAGAGCGTAAGCAGCGGATCCAAGAGGCAAACGAAGAAGACTATTAATCGTCAGTCGTTGTTTTTCACCCATAAAAAAGACGCTCAAAGTAGCGTCTTTTTTATGCTAAAAATTAAGTGAATTATTATTTTTATTGTTGATTTTATTATTGTTATTTAATTTTTTGCGTTAGCCAATCCTTGGCTTAATCCCCTATGGAAGCTGGGGCCATCCTTGTTGCTACAAACAAGCTAGCAATCATCGAACAGTGTAATAAAAGGACAAGAGCTGAGAGAGAAATATGTTCATGACTTGGGGGAGCACAATTCACATATTTAATCTTTGGGGAAGATAACTCCCTCAATCCTTGCCGAAACCTTGGTCACTCTTCAGTCAATCTATGTAATACCAATCACGGCCTTCCTTGGCGCACTACACTCATTGCAGTGCTGGATCATCATTGATCCTGTGAATAAAATGACAAGGCCAGAGAGAGAAATATGTTCATGACTTGGGGGAGCACAATTCACATATTTGATCTTGGGGGAGATAACTCCCTCCCTAGTCTTGCCGAAACTTTTGCATTGTCCCTATCCGTTTGTTGCTGTTAATACTATTTCCCAATCTTCGCTGGGTTCATCAATTTGGACGACAAGGCCGGACTAAAAAGGGCGCTGTTATTATTGTTGTTAGCACATCTTTTACATCGTTAGCGTTATCAGCAGGGCGATATGCAATCTCGTCCGGCCTTGTCTATTCGGGCACGTTTAGCTTGTTGTACAGGCTAACCTATCGTGCGTAGCTCTTGATTGAGCTGTTTAATTTTTTTCTGTAGCAGGGCAATCTCACTCATTAATGCGCATTCTCTTTGCTGGGGTTGCAGATCGCTTTCTCGCACCCATTGGTAGACTGCCTTGGCAGATAAACCGTATTGGCGTGCAACATCCGACAGTAAGCGACCTTGTACTTTAACCTCGGTGATAACATGTAGCTTGAGACTATTTTCTGCGATTCCCATGAGCGTTCCCTCTTTTACTGCCTTCGAACCAAAATATGACCGTTTGCGTTGCCTTTTATTGATGATAGTGACGCTGTTCTAAATCCCACTGGCTCAGACCTAGATGGCGCAGACAAATCCATTCGTGGCGACATAGTGCGATAAAGTTCATGACCTTTTTCATACTTCCTCCTTCATGACCCTAAATACTCGAGCCCATTTTCTGTCTCGATAGGTCCATTTAATTTGGATTAATCCTGTTGAAGTCGACTCTAGTTTTCGGCGATGTTTACCGCGTCTGACTGTCTACTCACTTAGTAGTATGTAAAATTCGTGCCAATATTCTAATTTTTATTTTAACCTTTTAAATCATTGGATTGTGCCTTCGATTAAAACGGCGTTATTTTTTAGTGCTGCCAATAAAGGTGCAAGGTGCACTATTTCGGTGCCATAGACTTGATATTAAATTGGCTGGTACAAGCCATGATTGAAACCCGAAATCTGTATCTTTGCTGACTAAAATCTGGATTAGCATAATTGAAGATGGATAAAGGATTGTCTCCAGCGCAATTGCTTATATACTGCCTGCTTTGTGGTAATCCCTAGGTCATTCGTATTACCTAATGGACGTGATATTTCTTGCCCTTTTGAGCGGTATTCACAGTCATCAATCATATAAAGAGGTTATAAATGATGAAGTGTTTTCAGGCAGTGCAATCTAAACCATCCCTGTTAGCCATAGTGGTATTGACGACTGCGCTAGTTGCATCGGGTTGTACAACAATCAATCCCTATTCAAACGAAGAACAAACCGCTAAAGCGACCAGTGGCGCATTGATTGGTGCCGTCGCGGGTGCCGCAATTGGAGTGGTATCTTCGAGCAAGAGCGACCGCGGTAAAGGTGCCTTAATTGGTGCTGCATCGGGCGCTGCAGTCGGTGGTGGTATTGGTTATTACATGGATGTGCAAGAGACCAAATTACGCCAACAATTAGCCTCAACGGGCGTGAGTGTGACCCGTAACGGCGATAACATCATTTTGAATATGCCTAATGAAGTGACCTTCGGCGTAGATCAAACCGAGTTAAGCGACGGTGCTAAACGCGTGCTGAATTCAGTGGCGGTTGTGGCCAAGGAATACAGCAAAACGCAGCTCAACATATTAGGTTATACCGACAGCAGTGGTTCAGACTCTTACAATTTACGTCTGTCACAGGTCCGTGCTAGCGAAGTGGGTAATTACTTGATGAATAAAGGCGTTGCCTCAGCCCGTGTAAAATCAAAAGGTATGGGTGAAGCGAGTCCTATTGCATCAAATGCCAATGCAAATGGCCGAGCACAAAACCGCCGCGTTGAGATCGTACTAATACCAACGGGTAAATAGTCTGGTCTAAGCACAAAGTTCTCGCTGAAAAAGTCGCCTGGGGCGACTTTTTTGTTTTCAGTGGTGGGCTAATTGAGTGATTAGCTTGCCGTGCTTCAATTAGACAATTTGTCCTTTATGAAGCGCACCTTGAGTGACCTGCACCACAAACATATCACTGCTAATTACCTTGGGATGAGTTCAGCTTGATCCCTTTATCGATTTCACGTTCTGTATGGTAATAAGTCACAAGAATGACTTTTAGTGCCTAAAGGAGAATATGACTATGATAAGCAAAAATATGTTAGTAGCCTTGAGTTTAAGTCCTGTCATCATGGTGACTGCTGTACAAGGAGTGCCGATGAAAGCCGAAGTGACCACAGGAGCCGCGCCGATAGAACTGCGCGCCGCAGGCAGTTTAAAGGCTGCGATGAGTGATATTATTGCTGCTTATCAAGCACAGTCGCAAATGAGTGTTGTAGCGCAATATGCGCCCTCAGGTTTATTGTTAAAACGTATTCAAGAGGGTGAAAAAGTCGATATCTTTGCCTCGGCGAATATGAAACATCCACAGGCATTAGTGGATTCGGGTCAGGGCGAAGCGGTGCAAATGTTTGCCCGTAATCAACTCTGCGCTGTTGCTCAAGACACAGTTCAGGTGACGAGTTCGACGTTACTCGATACCTTGTTAGATCCTAAGATTAAAGTCGGCACCTCAACCCCGAAAGCCGATCCCGCGGGTGATTATGCCTGGGCCGTTTTTGCTAAGGCCGAAGCGGTAAAACCCAATGCGAAAGCCGCGTTAGAGACCAAGGCATTACAACTGACGGGCGGCCCTGAGAGCGTTAAACCGCCTAAAGATCGCAACCCCTATGGCTGGGTGATGGAAAACAAGCAAGCGGATATCTTTTTAACCTATTGCACTAATGCTGTGCTGGCTAAAAAAGAAGTGCCGAGTTTACAAATCATCGATTTACCGCAGGAACTTGCCGTGGGTGCCGACTATGGTTTACTGGTTTTACAAGGCGCTAATACTGCCGCTAAGCCGTTAGCTGAGTTTATTCTATCGACAAAAGGTCAAGCGATTCTGAGCCGTTATGGTTTTCAACCTCCGGTAAAATAGCCTTTTTTAGCTTTCCAGCGGGATAAAAAACGGCACCTTTGGAGTGCCGTTCTGTGGTTAGCTCAAACTGTTAAAGCGTTAGTTCATCAGGTAGAGCGTCGCTAACCCAAGGAAGGCGAACAGGCCAACCACGTCAGTGACTGTGGTAAGCACCATACCGCCAGCGAGGGCTGGATCGATTTTAAGTCGTTTTAAAATCAATGGAATACTCGCACCTGCAAGCCCAGCTACTGTCATGTTGATCAGCATGGCGCTACCAATTAATCCCGCCAGTGCCATATCATCCTTCCATAGCCACACGGCGACAAAGACTAAAATAGACCACATCAAGCCATTGAGAAAACCAATAGATAGCTCTTTACCGATAAGCCAGCGGGCGTTGCTTTGGCCTATATGTCCTAAAGCAATACCGCGGATCACGAGCGCTAAGGTCTGATTACCGGCAACACCGCCCATGCTAGGGACAATCGTCATTAGGATGGCGATAGTGGCAAATTGCTCAATAGTGCCTTCAAACATATTGCTGACCGACGATGCGAGCAGGGCGGCGAATAAGTTTATGGTGAGCCAGAGCGAGCGACGTAGGGTACTTTTTAGTACAGGACCAAAGGTATCTTCATCTCCGTCCATCCCCGCCATACCCATCATGGAATGTTCAGCATCTTCGCGGATCACATCGACTACGTCATCGATTGTGATACGCCCGAGCAGCTTACCATCACAATCGACGACAGGTGCCGATACCCAGTCATTGCGTTCGAATTTCTGCGCGACTTCGCTGTCGGACATGCTCACAGGAATACTTTGAATATTGGGATCCATGATATTGCGAATTGTGGTGCTTGGCGCGCAAGTCAGCAGATCTGCCAGCCTAACACCGCCAAGGACTTTGTCCTGTTTGTCGACCACATATAAGGTATCTGTGGTATCGGGTAGGTTGCCCCTTTGCCGAAGATAGCGCAGCACCACATCGATATTCACATCGGGTCTTAGGGTGACAGTATCTGTGTTCATCAAGCTGCCGGCGGTCTCATCTGGATAAGATAGGGCTTGTTCTACCCTCAGGCGATTTTGCTCCGTCATCGACTGCAACACTTGTTTGTAAACGGCGTCGGGAAGACTTCGCAGAATATAGGCGAGATCGTCGGTGTCCATGCTTGCTGTCGCTTTCGCGACTCGCTCAGGGCTCATGCTGCGGATCAGTGGGTCTTTGAGTTCTTCACTCAACTCATCGAGTATGTCGCCTATTTGTTCCTGATCGATGAGCTGCCACAGTACTTGTCTGGCATTTGGCGGTGATGATTCTAAGATCAGCGCGATATCTGAGGCGGCCATTTTTTGCAGCATATTACGCACGTGTACAAACATGCCGCTGCTAAGCGCTTGGTTTAACTGGTCAAGACTATGTCCGGTGTGATCGTTTTCTGCATTATCTACGGGCATTTGTCCTCCATTGTGCGGCAAATTGGTTTGAGATCTTAGTGTTGGGCTAGGATTTAGTGGTGACTAAGCGTCAGTCGATGACATAGATTAAGACGGCTAAGGTAAGGCCCGCGCAATGACCGCTAGTGTAATCGCCTGTGGCTTGTATCGTCGAGCGACAAATGTTTTGCCATGTCTGAATGGCAAGTTTTTTAAACTAGACATGAAGTGAAACTAACGATGAAGTGCTTAGTGTGAAGTGAAACTAACAGGCTTCGTCAAACTTAGCGTCGATTAAGGCACAAATGGCATCGAGAGCCGGCTCTGCATCTGGACCTTCGGCGATAAGCTTGATGGTTTTACCCATGCCAGTTTCAAGCATCAGCAAGCCAAGCACACTGGCGGCCGATGCTTGTTTATCGCCTTGGATTAAGGTGATGGTCGCATCAAACTCGGAAGCCAGTACCACCAACTTAGTGGCGGCACGGGCATGTAAACCGAGCTTATTACAGATGGTTATCTGACGTTCAAGCTTTGGCATTATTGAGCTCTCGATGACGGGCATAAACTTTATGTTTACCGTTACTAAAGCGTTTTGCCAATTGCTCTGCGACGTAAACCGATCTGTGCTGTCCACCTGTGCAGCCAATGGCTACCGTTAAATAACTGCGATTGTTACGCTCGAGGTGCGGCAGCCAAGTCTCCAGTAAATTTTCGATTTGCCAGATGAACTTATTGACCAGTGGTTGGCGATTTAAGAACTCAGCCACGGGTTCATCTAAGCCAGTCAATGGCCGCAGCGCCAACTCCCAGTGGGGATTGGGCAGGAAGCGTACATCGAACATAAAGTCGGCTTCGGTGGGCATTCCGTGCTTAAAGCCAAAGGACTCGAAGTTGATCACGAGTTCTTTATCGACACTACCAAGGAGAATTTGTCTGACTTGGTCGCTTAAATCATAGATATTCAAATTCGACGTATCTATGTAGTGATCGACCAGTTTTGACATAGGCTCAAGCAGTTTCCCCTCCAGCTTTATCGCTTCTTGCAAAGAGACTCGGCTCTTCGACAAAGGATGCAAACGGCGGGTTTCGCTGTAACGCTTGAGCAGAATTTTATCGCTGGAGTTAAGGAAGAAGCTCGTTAACTCAGTATCTGGAGGTAGGCTAGCGAGTTGTTTTACTAAGACCTTATCCTGCTCAGGCATGTTACGCACGTCGACACTGATGGCGACGAGATCGTTACTGCCTTTGAGTTGCTCAAGCAAACTGCCAATCAATGGCAAGGGAAGGTTATCGACACAATAATAGCCGAGATCTTCGAGTACCCTAAGGGCGACAGATTTGCCTGAGCCTGAGCGGCCCGACACTATGACCAGTTTCATCCAGTGATTACCTGATAGAGTTCCGTTTCATCATGCGTCTTGCGTAATTGCTTTAATATTTGCTTGTCGCTCAGCTTTTCGGCCATGCAAGACAAGGTACTTAAGTGCTGCTGACATTGGTCTGCAGGCACCAGTAGTGCAAATAAAATATCAACAGGTTGCTTATCGATAGCATCAAATGCTATCGGCTCTTCACACTTAATTAGTATGGCAATGGGCTGATCTATATCGGCTAGTCGACCATGTGGAATGGCGATGCCGTTACCTATACCTGTGCTCCCCATCTTTTCGCGCGCCACTAGGCTTTCGAATATCTCTTGAGATGAGAGGGTCGGGTACTGGGCAGCGACTAAGTCGCTGATGAGTTCCAGTACCTTTTTCTTGCTGCCCGGAGTGGCGCAGGTAGTGCACTCCGGCCGCAGTATGGTACAAAGTTCCATTATTAGTGTTTTGTTAACTTCTCTTTGTGTTTAATAACCTGACGGTCAAGCTTGTCAATCAGGGCGTCTATAGCGGCATACATGTCAGCATGCTCTGAAGTTGCAAAAACTTCACCACCTATGAGGTTTATTCTCGCTTCAGCAATCTGTTGCATTTTCTCAACATTGAGCACAACGTGCACATTATTGATCTGTTCGAAATGGCGTTCAAGTTTTGAAAACTTTTCTTCTACATATGCACGTAACGATTCGGTAATTTCGATATGGTGCCCACTTAGGTTTATTTGCATAGAAACGTCCTCCGATATCCACTGTAGGTTATAAACTTTTACGCTGATTAGAAGGTGGAATAAGCATAGCCTCTCGGTACTTCGCAATGGTTCTGCGGGCTACGTTGATCCCTTGTTCTGCCAGAAGTTGTGCCATCTTACTATCGCTTAATGGTTTTTTCTGGTTTTCCGCTGCCACCAGTTTCTTTATAAAGGCTCTGATTGCTGTGGATGAGCACTCACCACCATCGTCAGTACCGACGTGGCTAGAGAAGAAGTATTTTAGTTCAAAAAGTCCCTTAGGGGTATGCATGTATTTTTGAGTTGTGACCCGTGAGATGGTGGACTCATGCATTTCTACCGCTTCGGCAATATCGTTAAGCACCATAGGCTTCATGGCTTCTTCACCGTACTCAAAGAAACCCTGCTGATATTGCACTATGCAATTAGCAACTTTAAGCAAAGTATCGTTACGACTTTCTAGGCTCTTAATAAACCATTTAGCCTCTTGCAGATGGCCGCGAATAAATTGGCTATCGGCTTGGTTTTTGGTACTGCGTGCCATAGAAGCATAATGTTGATTTACATTGATTTTTGGCATGCAGTCAGGATTAAGCTCAACGACCCAGCGGCCATTTTTCTTCGACACAGACACATCTGGGATAACGTATTCGTCATTATTGGGCGTGATCAACAAACCTGGGCGAGGATTGAGGGTTTGGATGAGTGCTATACCATCCCTTAATTCATCCTCTTTTAATTTAGTCTTACGCATCAACAACCTAAAGTCTCGTGCGGCGATCAGATCTAAATGATCTTTGATCAGCATGCGGGCGTTTTCTAGGTTGGGCGTGTCAGCGGCGAAATGCGACAGTTGGATCAGCAGGCATTCACTTAAATCACGGGCGGCAACGCCTATGGGATCAAAATGCTGAATACGCTTGAGTACGGCTTCGACTTCGTCAAGCTCAACTTCAGGATTGCCCATGGCTTCGAGAATTTCTTCAGTGCTTTGGGTGAGATAGCCCTGATCGTCGATGGCATCAATAATGGCGGTGGCAATGGCTAAATCGGTTTCAGAAAACGGCGTGAGGTTTTTTTGCCATTCTAAGTGTTCGTACAAACCTTCACTGGTCTCGCCTTGGAAGGGCATATCGTCTTCACGACTGCCGCCGGGGCCTGAGTTTGGGGAGGCGGTAAACACTTCATCCCATGTGGTGTCCATGGGGAGCTCATCGGGCATGGATTCTTTGGTTAGCGACTCTGCCGTGTCTATGGTGGAGCTGTCTTTTTCTGGTGGCAGAGTGCTAGATTCACTGAAGTCCGTATCGGATAGCGTTTGGTTTACAGGGGTTTTAGTGGCGTCGAATTGATCCTCTTCCAGCTCGAGAAGGGGATTAGAATCTAATGCTTGCTGGATCTCTTGCTGCAGTTCTAATGACGACAGTTGCAACAGACGTATGGCCTGTTGTAATTGTGGCGTCATGGTTAACTGTTGACCCAGTTTGAGCTGGAGTGACGCTTTCATGTTACCGCTGATCCCTACGTTATTATTGTTGGATGAGGTCGCTTATTATTATCTTGAGTGAAGCCCAATGGCGGTATAAATTGCCTCCATTGGCTTCGCTCGATTAACTATAGCCTGAATTGTTCACCTAAGTACACAGCCCTAACTTGCTGATTGTCTAAGATCTCTGCTGGAGTTCCTTCGGCAATCAGGTTTCCGTGACTCACAATATAAGCATGTTCACATACATCTAATGTCTCGCGGACATTATGGTCTGTGATCAGTACGCCAAGGCCGCGACTTTTGAGTTGTTCGATAATCTTCTTGATGTCGATAACCGAAATAGGATCGACGCCGGCAAACGGTTCATCGAGCAAAATGAACTTAGGATTAGCGGCTAAAGCCCGCGCAATTTCGACGCGACGACGTTCGCCACCCGACAATGACATGCCTTGGCTGTCACGGATGTGGGTGATATGAAACTCTTCGAGCAGATGTTCTAGTTCTTCTTCTCGTTCTTCGTTTTTAAGTTCTTTACGAGTTTGCAGTACGGCCATGATGTTGTCATGAACAGTTAGCTTACGAAAGATACTGGCTTCTTGCGGTAAGTAACCTATGCCTTTGCGGGCACGCAGATGCATAGGATCTGCGGTTAAATCATCATCGTCGATAAAGATATGTCCCTTATCGCTCTTCACTAGCCCGACAACCATGTAAAAGGTCGTGGTTTTACCCGCGCCGTTTGGACCGAGTAGGCCAACGACTTGACCGGTTTTTACCGTCAGACTGACGTCTTTAACCACTTGGCGACTCTTGTAACTTTTAGCCAGATTTTGTGCTCTTAAGGTGATTTGGGTCATTTAGAGTCCTGCTTTTTTACAGGTTTATCCGCCGGAGCGTCTGATTTAGCATCATCTTGATAGTTTTCAGGCTGAATAATAGTGATCACGCGATCGTCACCACTGCCAGTACTCTCGGCCATCAATTTCTGTTGAATCATGTTATAGCGGATTAAATTGCCTGTAACTTGGCTACCTGCTTGATCTAATGACGCCATACCTTTCAGTGTTAAGGTGCGGCTTGCCATATCGTAACGAATTTCTTTCGCGCTGGCAGATGCAGGGCGGCCATCGTCTAATATTTGGCTATATGTAGCAGGGTTGCCTGTGGCGACCAAAGTTTTGCTATTTTCACCTTCAGCGGAAAATGCACGCAGTTCATTTGCTTGGATTTTTATTGAGCCTTGGGTAACTTCAACCGGACCAAAGAAAATGATCTGGTTGTTTTTGATATCCGCAGTTTGGCTCACTGCTTTAATTTTGACTTCTTGCTTTAAGTCGCCGACTTTCGCGAAAGCACTCATGCTCATAATTAGCATTAGGCTGGCAAGTAATACGTTATTTTGCTTCATATGTTCCTACTACCTGACTGGTCAATTGCACTTCTTGCGCGTTGAGGTCGGCATAAAGGCCTTGGCCTTGAATATTAAAATCTTTCCCTGTGACGTAAATGGTACGGTCAGAGGTCATTATCATAGTGTTGAGATCGAGTTCCAGATAACTGGTGGACAAGGTCTGAATCGGTTCTTCTGGGCTAATGGCATCGATAATAACATTATTTTCTAATACAACCTTGCCAGTTTCCTTGTTTAGCTTGCCCTGATCTGCCCTGAGTTGCCATTGTGCTTTACCTTGGTCTGGATAAACAAGATAAACAGGTTGAGTAAAGAAAGTTTGATTCGTTGAATCATAATGTTCCATGTGTTTCGCCGTCACACGGCTATTCACTAGTCCTTGCTCATTGAACTCAACACTGCGCAGATCTTCAACGATGAAATCTGGGGTATTTTGATCTTTTACTCTGTTATCGGAATCACCGCTGTGTTTGTTCTGGACCTGCCAGTAAAGCGCTAGTGCGGTTCCAAAAAAAGCGATAATCGCGAGTGTCACACGACTCATATACTCATTCCATGGGCCGAAGTGAATTTATTTTGACTTAGGAGTAACAGATCTGTGAGTTCACGCAGTGCACCGTGGCCACCATTGAGCGTAGTCACAAAATGGGCGTGTTGGCGTACATAGGGGTGGCCGTCAGCAACACTGACCGCTAAACCGACGACATTCATCACGGGAAGATCGACAATATCATCACCGATATAAGCCACTTCTTCTGGGGTGACACCATAAAGTGCGAGCAATGCTTCATAGGGCTCGAACTTATTGTCTACGCCTTGGTAAATATGGGTAACACCAAGGGCTGTCATACGGTTTTCAACGATTTTGGATTGACGTCCTGTGATCACGGCGAGGTTGAAACCGCTGGTGAGGAGTGAGCGCACGCCATAACCATCGCGGGTATGGAAGGCTTTGAGCTCTTCGCCGCTATTACTCAAGTAAATACGGCCGTCGGAAAACACCCCATCGACGTCACAGATTAACAGTTTAATCTTTTGTGCGCGTTGCCACACATCATCACTGATTGGGCCGTAAAATCCTTGCTGTGGCATTAAATGACTCCTGCTTTAACCATGTCTAGCATGTTAAGAGCGCCGATAGGATGGCGGTCTTTATCAATAACAATTAATCCGTTGATGTTTTTTGAGTCCATCACTTGCAGCGCTTGGGCGGCCAATACATTATCCGTGATCGTGACGCAGTTACGGGTCATCACATCGGCAATGGGCGTCGTGCGTAAATTCACTTCTGCATCAATAACGCGGCGTAAATCACCATCGGTGAAGATACCAACAAGCTTGCGCTGATCATCGATAATCGCCGTCATGCCTAAGCCTTTCTTGGAGATTTCGTACAGAGCTTCTGTGATGCAAATATCGTGGTTAACGAGCGGTAAGTCATCACCGCTGTGCATGACATCGCAGACTTTTAACAATAACTTGCGTCCTAAAGCTCCGCCAGGATGGGACATAGCAAAATCATCACGGGTAAAGCCTTTAGCTTGTAGTAGCGCAATGGCGATGGCATCGCCCATCACTAAGGTCGCGGTAGTGCTCGACGTTGGGGCAAGTCCAAGTGGGCAAGCCTCTTCTGGGACTTCAATACATAAATGCACTTTAGATAATCGCGCCATATTCGATTCGGGTTTACCTGTTACCGCGATAACGGGCACGCCCATACGTTGGATGACCGGCATTAAGGTGAGGATTTCGCTCGACTCACCAGAATTTGAAATCGCTAAAATCACATCGTTATCGGCCAATACACCCAGATCGCCGTGGCTGGCTTCACCCGGATGCACAAAAAATGCGGGCGTTCCTGTGCTGGCGAGGGTGGCTGAAATCTTATTGCCGATATGGCCCGATTTGCCCATTCCCATGACAATCACTTTGCCTGTGCAGTTGAGGATCAACTCGCAAGCTTCTGCAAATTCAGCCGAATCAACATATTGATAAAGATTGTCTAGGGCTGACTTTTCAATGTCGATAACTTTACAACCCCATTGGCGCAGTTGTGATTTGTCTACCATGTCTATCTCTCTTTTTGCATTGTCTTTGTCGCCCCATTGATGGGATTGGAATAGCACAATTTGGTACGCGATAAAGATGATATGTAATAGGCTTTCTGCCAAGTATTAGTTTGTTTTCAGACAATTTAGCTTATGTCTTACTGTGGTTTATTACCGAAAACAGCAAAACAATTGCGGCAGGCTAGAGCGATTGATCCGACTCGTCAAGTTCAGCTGCGTTAGCTATTCACGCACAATAACGTGTTTAGCGGCAGAAGGTCTTGAGCAATATCATCGTCTTTGTCGTTTATTTCAATGGATTTATTCCATATCGCAGCGGGTATTACCCTATGGGATGCCTCTATTGCGCAATTGCGTATCGACTCTCCCCGATAAAAGTGGGCAAAGAGTGAGCTAAGTGCGAACGAATTAGCCAATACTGCCAATTCTGCAACCAGGTTGAAAACATTAAGTAACATTTTACCTGTGCAGAGTGAAAACTTAGGGCGCATTTTCGCTGTAAATGAGGCAAATTGAAAGTATCGGAGGGCGATAGTGTCGATTCGGTTGTAGGTTAAAGCGCAATTACGTACAATTTGCGGCTCTTCGATTGGTCAGTCTCGGAAGACTAGGATCACCTCATTTGCAAATGTCGGAATCAAGCATGACTCAAGAACAAACGCCGTTGGTTGAGATCCGTAATTTGGGGTTTAGCCGCGGTCAGCGTGTGATATATGAAGATATTAGCCTGTCCATTCCAAGGGGCAAGGTGACGGCGATCATGGGGCCGAGCGGCATAGGCAAAACGACCCTGTTGAAATTGATTGGCGGCCAATTAACGCCTGATCATGGACAAGTGTTATTCGACGGTCACGATATCCATGGCGTGAGTCGTAATGAATTATTTAGTCTGCGTAAGCGGATGAGCATGCTGTTTCAAAGTGGTGCGCTGTTTACCGACATTAATGTGTTCGATAACGTGGCGTTTGCGCTGCGTGAACATTCTGGACTGCCTGAAGACATTATTCGCACTATCGTGCTGATGAAGCTTGAAGCCGTAGGTTTACGTGGTGCCGCTCAGATGATGCCAAGCGAATTGTCCGGTGGTATGCAACGCCGCGCCGCATTAGCTAGAGCCATAGCGCTTGAACCTGAAATGGTGATGTACGATGAGCCTTTTGCAGGGCAAGACCCAATATCGATGGGCGTGTTAGTAAAGCTTATTCGTGAGTTATCCGATGCGCTGAATCTGACTTCCATTGTGGTGTCCCACGATGTGGATGAAGTGCTTGGCATTGCCGATTATGTATATGTGGTGGCTGACAAAAAAGTCATCGCCCACGGTACCCCTGAAGAATTAAAGTACGCTGATAATCCGCAGCTGAAACAGTTTATTCAAGGTGCTCCGGACGGCCCTGTGCCGTTCCATTATCCGGCAAATGATTACCAGCAAGAATTAATGGCAAAAGGAGTTGGCAAGTGAAGTTAATCGACAGTATTGCCGACTTAGGCCGCAGCGCGATTGAGCTAGTGCTCGGTTTTGGCCGTGCAGGCCTTATGCTGTGGGGCGCGATTTTTCGCTGGCCACGCGTGCGTAAAGGTTTTCCATTATTAGTGCGCCAGATTTATGTGGTCGGTGTGCAATCCATGGTGATTATTTTAGTCTCAGGACTCTTTATCGGCATGGTGCTCGCACTGCAAGGCTACAACATCTTAGTTGGTTTTGGCACCGAAGAAAGCTTAGGTCCTATGGTGGCGCTCAGTTTACTGCGTGAGTTAGGGCCAGTTGTTACCGCGTTATTGTTTGCGGGACGGGCGGGTTCAGCATTAACCGCTGAAATTGGTTTAATGAAAAGTACTGAGCAGCTTTCTAGTTTAGAAATGATGGCGATTGACCCATTAAGGCAGATTATTGCACCGCGCTTTTGGGCTGGAGTGATCAGTATGCCATTGCTGGCGTTGATGTTTACCGCTGTAGGTATTTATGGCGGGCACCTTGTTGGCGTGGAATGGAAAGGGATCGACAGTGGTGCGTTTTGGTCGATTCTGCAGGCGTCTGTCGAATGGCGTCAGGACATAGTTAACTGCTTGATCAAAAGTGGTGTGTTTGCCGTAGTGGTCACTTGGATTGCGTTATATCGCGGTTATCAAGTGATCCCAAATCCGGAAGGCATCAGCCGTGCAACGACCCAGACTGTCGTTCAGTCGAGCCTCGCTGTATTGGCATTGGATTTTTTACTGACAGCCCTGATGTTTGGCCGCTAACGGAACACTGCGGATTTCGACACAGGTTAGATGGATTAACAGAGTGGTAGCTGAACATGTTGACACGAAAAATTGAATTATTAGTGGGTGTGTTTCTTTTAACAGGATTGGCCGCTTTTTTGGTCTTAGTCTTTAACGTCGCCAATATTGAAGTGAAAAGCAGCGATAGCACTTATACCATACAAGCCAATTTTACCAACATTGGTGGTTTGAAGGTGCGTTCGCCAGTCAAGGTTGGCGGTGTTGTCGTTGGCCGAGTGAGCAGCATAGATTTAGACCCAGTTAAGTTAGTGGCTGTGGTCACATTAGTGATGGACAAGCGTTACGATAAATTCCCTGAAACCAGTAGTTTAGCCATTTTGACTTCGGGTTTGTTGGGCGAACAATTCTTAGGGTTAACACCGGGTTTTGTCGACGATGATGTCAGTATGCTGAAAGATGGCGATAAGATTGACGACACTCGCTCGGCATTAGTGTTGGAGGAGCTGATTGGTCAGTTCTTATATAGTATGGGTTCGAAGGATAAATAGGGGTTACCGCTATGTTTAAAAACTTATCTCGTTTTTTATTGCCGTTAGTGATGGTTTTAGGGGCAACGAGCGCAGTCGCCGCTGATGTGGTTGTCGATACGACAGATCCGTATGCCATGGTGAAAGCCGTTGCCAATAAAACCTTCGATCGTTTTCACAAAGATAAAGCATTAATCGACGCAAATTCAGACCATTTAAAGGTGATTGTTCGTGAAGAACTCATGCCTTATGTCGATTATAAATACGCTTCTTATAAGGTATTAGGCCAATATCTTAAGGATTCAACCGAAGAGCAACGCAATCGTTTCGTCAATGCTTTTGAAGGTTATTTAATCTCTACTTATGCCCAAGCCTTTACTGAATATACTAATCAAAAAGTGGAATTCTCACCTGGGATTGATTTCAGCAAAGAGAAAATGGTCGATGTAAACGTGCAGATCATCGAAGCTGGTCGCCCGCCGATTAAACTGCTGTTTAAGGCGCGCCGTTTAAAGGATGACTCATGGAAGGCATTTGATTTAGTTGCCGAAGGTGTGAGCTTACTGTCTTCTAAGCAGTCGGAAATCTCTAATCTAATTCGCCAACAGGGTATCGATCCTGTGATTAAGATGCTCGAAGATCGCACTAAAGAGAAAGTGGTCATGAAGGCTAAGTCAGGGAAGTCACAGTCGTGATTGAATTTGTGCAACAGGGGACAGTTTGTCATCTCAAAGGGCGCATAACCCAAGCCGATGTCATTACACTTTGGCCACAGCGGCAACAACTGCTGAATGAGTCAACCCAGATATTGTCTCTGTCTGGGCTCGAATACAGTGATAGCGCTGGCATGGCATTTTTGCTGGCGTTAGTGCGTGAACATCGCAGCCAACTTGTATTGAGTTCTGCTTCAGCACAACTTAAAAAACTAATTGATTTATATGATTTAGATGCCTTCTTTACCGAAGAAGCGCATTGAGAATAGGGTAATAGATTTCATGGAATGCAGCTTAATCGAACAGATTTTACGTGATGCGTTAGGGCTTGAAGAAGTTCACGCTAGCTCGGATGGTAGCCATTATAAAGTGATCGCCGTAGGTGAATGCTTCGATGGTATGAGCCGAGTCAAACAGCAACAAGCCATTTATGCACCGTTGACGGCACACATTGCCAGCGGTGAATTACATGCATTAACGATCAAAACTTTCACGCCGACTCAATGGAAACGCGAAAAAGTTTTCAACATGCCTAGCTAGTGAGGAAAAGTGGATAAACTAACAATTCAGGCAAGCCCCCCGCTTGCCGGTGATGTGATTATTTCGGGTGCTAAAAATGCAGCTTTGCCTATTCTGATGGCCGGTGTATTGGCTGAAACCGATTTTGTGGTTTCTAACGTGCCCAATCTGCGTGATGTGAGTACGAGCTGTAAATTATTACGCTGTCTCGGCGCTGAAGTGACTGAACTCGGTGACGGACAGATCCGCATTTCTACCACTAATCTGAATGAGTTTTGCGCTCCCTATGATCTCGTGAAAACCATGCGTGCTTCTATCTTGATCTTAGGGCCGTTATTGGCTCGCTATGGTACGGCTGATGTGTCATTGCCTGGCGGCTGTGCCATTGGCGCAAGACCAGTGAACTTGCACTTACATGGCCTTGAAATGATGGGCGCCAAGATTGAAGTGAAAGAAGGTTATATCAAGGCCCGTGTTGATGGTCGTCTTAAAGGCGCACATATCTTTATGGACATGGTGAGTGTTGGTGCGACCGAAAACTTACTGATGGCCGCAGCATTAGCCGATGGCGAAACCGTGATTGAAAACGCGGCCCGTGAACCTGAAGTGATCGATCTCGCTAATTGCTTAATTGCCATGGGTGCAAAAATCACTGGTGTAGGCAGTGCGACATTGCGTATTCAAGGGGTTGAGCGTTTACAGGGCTGTAATTACCGCGTGATGCCAGATCGTATCGAAACCGGTTCATTTTTGGTGGCCGCTGCGGTGACCCGTGGTCGCATTCGTTGTTTAAAAGCCGATCCTGCTTCACTTGAGTCGGTTATCGCTAAGCTTGAAGATGCAGGCGCGACGATTACTACGGGCGAAGATTGGATTGAGCTCGATATGCAGGGTAAACGTCCGAAGGCGGTGAATATCAAGACGGCACCTTATCCTGGTTTCCCAACCGATATGCAGGCGCAGTTTTGTGTGCTCAATGCCTTAGCACAAGGTACGGCAACCATAACTGAGACTATCTTCGAAAATCGTTTTATGCATGTGCCTGAACTTATCCGTATGGGCGCTACCATGGAGCTTGAAGGTAATACCTGCATCATTCAAGGGATTGAATCTTTAAGTGGTGCGCAGGTGATGGCGACGGATTTACGTGCGTCAGCGAGTCTAGTGATTGCGGGCTTAGTGGCCGATGGTAAGACGATTGTCGATCGTATCTATCACTTAGATCGTGGCTATGAGCATATTGAGAATAAGTTTCAAGGTTTAGGCGCACAGGTTGTGCGTATTCAGTGATCTGTTACTGACTTAAGCTAATTTTGAATCATTAAAAAACCAGCTAAAAGCTGGTTTTTTGTTTTCTGCAGTTGAGCTCGTAATACTGAGTGACACTCTAGTTATCGATCACAACCTTCTCATCGATAATCACAGGCAACTCTTGTTGTTTACCTTGGCGTATCACAGTCATCATCACTTTCTTACCCGGTGTGGTTTCAGCGATGCGGTCCATTAGCATTTCAACGCCTGGCACATCTTCACCATCGTATTTAATAATCACATCCCTTGGCATTAGCAGGGCTCGGGCCGCAGGGCCATTAGGATCGACACCCGTAACGAGCACACCTTTGAGATCGGGTAGATTAAGGATTTGTGCCACCACAGGATTAATCGGCTCGCCAGAAATTCCTAAGGCACCACGGATCACGCGGCCGTTTTTAATCAACTTACCCATAATGCTGTGGGCTAATTTAATCGGGATAGCGAAGTTAATCCCATGGCCGCCACCTTCTTCACCCACTTGGAATGCTGCGGTATTAATACCGATAAGGCTGCCGTTAGTGTCAATGAGTGCGCCACCCGAGTTACCCGCATTAATCGCTGCATCGGTTTGTAGGAAGTCTAAGTAACCTGAACTTAAGCCGTTGCGCCCCGTGGCACTGATGATGCCTTGGGTAATGGTTTGGCCTAAATTGTAGGGATTACCAATAGCGAGTACGACATCACCGACTTGAGGCGGACTGTCGAGATTAACGGGGACAATTGGTAAGTTATCGCCTTCAATTTTGAGTACCGATAAATCGGTTTCAGGATCGAAACCAACCACTTCAGAGGTAAATTTGCGTCCATCTTGCAGGGCGACAACAATCTCATCGGCCTTCTTAATGACATGATAATTAGTGAGAATATAACCTTCTTTACTCATTATCACCCCAGAGCCTAGACCTTGAAGTGAGCCTGAATTAAGCGGCCGATTTTGATCTATGCTGAGGCTATAAATATTTACAACGGCAGGAGCTGCACGGCGTACCGCCTTGGCAAAGGATAGCTCGACTGTGTTGTTGGCACGGGTTTGTAGCAGACTACTGCCGAGGGATTGGTTATCGAAATAACGTGTCACCAATAAAAACATGGCCGCCATGATAAGGCCGAAAAGGGTGGCTTTACCGAGATATAACAGAGTGTCTTTTATAGTCATGGCAGGATGGATCTAGAAAAAGGTGAGTTAGATTAACATGTTTAATCGATGTAAGCATAGGGAACCTAAGCTCCCTATGCTTATCTATGGCAGAAAAAATGGCCTATTTTGTCGATTAACGTAGGACTAAATACAACATGCTCTTATCACGCATTATCTTCAGTGCAACGGCACCTTCTTGATCTTTAAGTTGTGCTTTAAGTGTCTTAAGATCTTTAATCGCAGTACGGTTAATACCGACAATCACATCTCCTTTTTGTAAGCCACTCATGGCCGCTGGTGAGCCTTGTGCGACATCGGTAATTTCAATGCCCTTAGATGAGTTTTCTAAGGACGCACCTTGCAGCATAGGATGCACGGCACCAGCCGCTGTTTCACTGGTTTGGCTCGCTTCACCTAAGGTCACTTTAACTGTTTTCTTATCACCGTCACGGATGAGTCCTAACTCAACGTTAGCACCTGCACCCATAGTGGCGACTTTAGCCCGCAGTTCTTGGAATGACTTAATACCACGGCCATCAACGCTGATGATGATATCACCTGCTTTTATACCGGCCTTCTCTGCGGCACTGCCCTTGGCTACTTCATTCACGAAGCCACCGTGTTGAGTGTCTAAACCGAAACCTTGGGCGAGTTGGCTATCGAGATCACGTCCCGAAATACCTAATACACCGCGGCGTACTTCTCCGTGTTCGGCAATTTGTGCCACGAGGTTTTTCACCATATTAGCAGGGATGGCAAAGCCAATACCGACGTTACCGCCGCCCGGTGCTACGATTGCCGTGTTAATCCCAATTAACTCGCCGTTAAGATTGACGAGTGCGCCACCCGAGTTACCACTGTTAATCGCAGCATCGGTTTGAATAAAGTTTTCCAGCATTTCAATGCCTAAGCCGCTACGGCCTAAAGCACTAACAATGCCCGAGGTGACGGTTTGACCTAAGCCGAAGGGGTTACCAATGGCAACGGCAAAGTCACCTACGCGTAAATCATCGGAATCAGAGGATTTGATTGCGATGAGATTTTTCGCTTCAATTTGCAATAATGCGATATCTGACTCTGAGTCAGTACCAATCAGTTTTGCTTTTACTTCACGGCCATCGTGAAGACCAACTTGAATATCATCAGCACCGTCAATCACATGGTTGTTCGTGACGATATAGCCTTTTTCTGCGTCAATAATGACGCCTGAGCCTAAGCCTCTAAAAGGACGTTCTTGCACTTGCTCTTGTGGCGCATTAGGGCCGAAAAAGTAACGGAAAACATCAGGTACTCTTTGCTTAGAAACATGAGTCCCCGTTACTGCTACTGATACGACTGCGGGCGTCGTACGCTCAAGCATAGGCGCAAGACTTGGAATGGATTGTCCCTCAACCGTCTGTGGAATGGCGGCCTGTGAGACGACAGGCATTATAGTCAGGGTCGCGGCTAACATTGCGGCTGAAAGTACAGATAATTTTGTTTTCATCTATTCATAACTCCAAATAAGGGTTGAAAGATCTGGATGTAATGCATCAGCAATCGTGCGAGTGCCAGATCAAATCTGTATCGGTACCGGCTATTTGCCTAGGTAATCACTCTGACTCGCACCTTATTGAAAAAGTTCATTATATTAATAAATGTTAATTTTTTTAGCCTATTTTGTCGGCTGTTTCATACTTGTTTCTGAACAGAAATCTGTGGGCGAGATTAGGATTTTTCAAGCCCCAATATTAGCGGATTTTGCCGATTAAAATGACCTACAGCATAGATGCTTATTAGACGTTTGTATGCAGTTTAGCGTTAAGGTAAAAGTCGTATTCTGCATTAATATATCCTGCGTCATATTGGCCGTGCTAATATCGTCACAGTTTTAATAAAGGACATAAGAGAATTTAAACGTGCCTCAGTTAAGCCCTTGGCAGCATTATCAAAAAGATCTTACCCGTGACGGTTTTTCCCATGATCCGGCTCAAGAAATTGCCGTTAAGGCGTTACAACGTGTCTATGAAGACTTAACTACGGCAGAAGAGCCGAGTTCTATTGTAGGGAAATTGTTTAGCGCATTAGGCTTAAAATCGGCACCAGCATCACCTAAAGGCCTGTATCTTTGGGGCGGAGTTGGGCGCGGTAAAACTTACCTGATGGATACTTTTTTTGATGCCTTGCCTGGCGATCAAAAGCTGCGGGCTCACTTCCATCGTTTCATGCATCAGCTACATTTAGATTTAGATGAGCTGAAAGGCGTGCGCGATCCCTTGTTGGTGATTGCGAAAAAGATGGCTGCAAAATATCGCGTTATCTGTTTCGATGAATTCTTTGTCTCTGATATTACCGATGCCATGCTATTAGGTACGCTGTTTCAAGCGTTATTTAAAGAAGGCGTTGTACTGGTTGCAACCTCGAATATTATCCCCGACGACTTATACAAAAATGGCTTACAGCGCGCACGTTTCTTACCTGCGATAGCTCTAATTAATCAACATTGTGAAGTGCTCAATGTGGATTCTGGCATTGACTATCGATTGCGTACCCTTGAGCAAGCAGAGATTTATCATCATCCATTAGATGCACAAGCTGATGCCAATCTTATACGTTATTTTAGTCAGTTAGCGCCTGAGTCTGAGGTGCTTACTGCTGACATCGAAATAGAAGGCCGCAGTATTAGTATTCGGCAGCAGGCGCAGGGCGTATTGTTGGCCGATTTTAGAGCGCTCTGTGATGGTCCACGAAGCCAGCGTGATTACATGGAACTTGCGCGGATTTATCACACTGTCCTCGTGAGTGGCATAGAACAAATGGGCGCCTTTTTGACTGGCGATGACATCGCCAGACGTTTTTTAGCTATGGTCGACGAATTTTACGAGCGCAATGTAAAGCTGATTGTATCGGCTCAAGTGCCACTCGAAGATATTTATGCCGATGGTTTGCTTAACTTCGAATTTAGGCGTTGCCGTTCGCGCTTAATTGAGATGCAATCCCACGATTATTTAAAAACCGAACACCTGCCGTAACCCAGTAGTGTAAGAGTTTTGCATTAGCTGCGGCCTTAAATCACCAGAGGCTTGTTAATCCTTAGGATGACAAGCCAGATTGGTCGATATTTTATAATTTTTATCAAAATATCAGGTGATTTTTAACTCAGCTTTGTCTATACTCCGCCACCTGCCCACGTTACTCCGCCAATTGGGCGGAAGTTGTAAGCCGAAGTCGGTGCTCGAAGGGGTACTAAAAGGCAATTTTGTGTTGTTTGCAAATGCAGACAACATGTGAGACAGAAAATTAACTTTGGGTTTTTGTAATAATGAAGACTTTTACTGCTACACCAGAAACTGTAACTCGTGACTGGTTCGTCGTCGACGCAGACGGCAAAACTTTAGGTCGTATCGCTACTGAAATCGCTGTCCGTTTACGCGGTAAGCATAAGCCAGAATACACTCCACACGTTGATACTGGTGATTACATCATCGTTGTTAATGCTGAAAAAGTGACTGTTACTGGTAACAAAGCGAAAGGCAAAACGTACTACTCGCATTCAGGCTTCCCTGGTGGCATTAAGCAAATCAGCTTTGAAAAGCTGCAAGCGCAAAAGCCAGAAATGATCATCGAGAAAGCAGTTAAGGGTATGTTACCAAAAGGTCCTCTGGGCCGTGCCATGTTCCGTAAACTGAAAGTTTACGCTGGCGCAGAACATAACCACACTGCACAACAACCTCAAGTTCTTGATATCTAAACGGGATTAAGCAAATGGCTGCAACTCAGTACTACGGCACTGGCCGTCGCAAAACCTCTACAGCTCGCGTTTTCGCTAAAGCAGGTAGTGGCAACATCGTTGTAAATCAACGTCCTTTGGATCAGTATTTTGGTCGTGAAACTGCTCGTATGGTTGTTCGTCAACCTTTAGAGTTAGTTGAAATGACTGACAAGCTGGACATCTATGTAACTGTTAAAGGCGGTGGTATCACTGGCCAAGCAGGCGCAATCCGTCACGGTATTACCCGTGCTCTGATGCAATTAGATGAAGCACTGCGTCCATCACTTCGTTCTGCTGGTTTCGTTACCCGTGACGCTCGTAAAGTTGAGCGTAAGAAAGTGGGTCTACGTAAAGCACGTCGTAAGCCACAATTCTCTAAGCGTTAATTCGTTTTTGGAATATCAAAAAACCCAGCCTATGCTGGGTTTTTTATTGGCTAAAAATGACGGTATAAGAAAACTCTTTGGTTGGAGTATGCTGATATACAATAAATTTATATTAAGCGAGTGAGTTTGAGGTAAGCATGACTTTTCAGATTTTTATGCTAGCAGTGGCACTTGTGTTGGTTTTGGAAGGCCTTGGGCCATTATTATTCCCAAATAAATGGCGTCGTTATTTAAATGAACTCTCCCATCAAAATCAGCAAGTTATCCAGCGACTTGGTGGGGCATTAGTCACTGCTGGAGTCGTCATTTGGGTTATTTTTGCGTGAAAAATAGCCTGCTTGCCCTTATTAACTAAGATCTGTTAAAATTCTTTTTTAACCGCAACCTTGCAGCAAATAATGGGCAAAAACGTAGTTGTTCTCGGCACCCAATGGGGTGACGAAGGAAAAGGTAAGATTGTCGACCTTCTAACAGAACAGGCAAAATATGTAGTTCGCTATCAAGGCGGCCACAATGCTGGTCATACCTTGGTTATCGACGGTGAAAAAACCGTTCTTCATCTGATCCCATCGGGTATCCTGCGCGATAATGTGAAATGCATTATTGGCAACGGTGTGGTGCTTGCACCTGACGCCCTGATGAAAGAGATCAACATGCTGAAAGATCGTGGAGTTCCTGTTGAGGAACGTCTGTTGATCTCTGAAGCGTGTCCGCTGATCCTTCCCTTCCATTGTGCCCTTGATATTGCCCGTGAAAAAGCGCGCGGTAATAAAGCTATTGGTACAACTGGCCGTGGTATTGGACCTGCGTATGAAGACAAGATCTCTCGTCGCGGTCTGCGAGTAGGCGACCTGTTCAATGCTGAACTGTTTGCTGAAAAGCTGAAAGAAGTTATGAAATATCATAACTTTATGCTGACAGAGTACTATCAAGTCGAAGCGGTTGATTACGAGCAAACGCTAGCAGATGCTTTGGCTATGGCCGATTATCTGAAGAGCATGTGTGTTGATGTGACTGAATTATTGGATACTGCGCGTAAAGCCGGTGAGCCAATTTTGTTCGAAGGCGCTCAAGGTACATTACTCGACATTGACCACGGAACATACCCATTTGTAACTTCTTCAAATACCACTGCCGGTGGTGTTGCGACGGGTTCAGGTTTTGGTCCGCGTCACTTAGACTATGTCTTAGGTATCATGAAGGCTTACACCACTCGCGTAGGTGCAGGTCCATTCCCAACTGAACTATTATGTGAAGTCGGTGATCATTTAGGTACTAAAGGTCATGAGTTTGGTGCGACAACGGGTCGTAAGCGTCGTCCAGGTTGGTTGGATGCTGTGGCAATGCGCCGCGCAGTTCAAATCAACAGTGTTAGCGGCTTCTGCTTGACTAAGTTAGATGTACTTGATGGTCTGAAAGAAGTGAAGATTTGTGTCGGTTATCAGAATCCTGATGGCACTATCTCTAAAGTCACTCCGCTGGCCGCTGAAGGTTATGAACTGGTTACGCCGGTTTATGAAACTATGCCGGGTTGGAGCGAGTCGACTTTTGGCGCGACATCAATTGAGCAACTGCCTCAAGCAGCGATCAATTATATCAAGCGTCTTGAAGAGTTATTAGAAACACCTATCGACATTATCTCTACGGGTCCTGATCGTAACGAAACCATGATTTTGGTTAATCCGTTTAATTAAGATCTGTTAAGGCCGTGTTTCACGGCCTTTTTCTCTGCTTCTTTATGCCTTTCTCTGTTTTATTCTGCGGTTAGAAATTCAGCTCAAGCTCAAGAAATAGGTTATACTGCCGATGCAAGTATTCATCCTACTGTCATTGAGAGTCGTTATGCTACGTACAGCACTCGTTGCGCTACTGCCTTTAGTATCTTCAATGTGCTTTGCTGAAACGCAGGCGGTAGATATTTATAGTCAAGATCAATTGCTTGATTTGATCCGTAGTAATCAATACTTAGCGAAAGTGAAACGTGATGATTGCCAGTTAGTCCAAGACATTGAGGCGCGAGCCCAAGTCTTAAAACAGCCTTTATATCAATTTCTTTGGGGCGAAATGCTCAATCATGGAACGTGTGTGAAGGCTAACCCTGTGAAGGGTATTGCTTTGTTACGTGACTCGGCCGAACAAGGTAGCTCAGAAGCGATGTTAAAGCTTGCCGAGTATTATCAGAGTGGGAAATTTGTCATCCGCAATAAAGACAGAGCAGTGCATTATTTACTGCCTGCGGCTGCAAGTGGCAGTTTATCCGCTCGTATGATGTTAGTTCGTTTATTCGGTGAAGGTTATGGTAGTCCTAGGGATTACGAGATGGCCTATCACTGGTTATATAACGATGTATTTGCGGACGAGGCGACTAAGAATAAAGCCTTGTCTTTACTGCAGGTGTTAGCAGCTAAAATGCCCCCCAGTGCAGTGGCGCGGGCCCAGCAAGAACAGTTGCGAACCCGTTAAGTGGTCTCTTAATCTAGAGACACATTATTTGGATATTGAATGATCAAAGACCCTCATTTTGAGCGTGAACAGGATAAGTACGAAAACCCTATCCCAAGCCGTGAGTATATTCTCGATTACTTACGTTCTCAAAAATCACCTATCACTCGTGACAGCATTGCCGCGGCGTTAAACATCCAAGAGGAAGAACAACTTGAGGCCTTGCGCCGTCGCCTACGTGCGATGGAACGCGATGGCGAACTGGTGTTCACTCGTGGGCAGAGCTATGGCTTACCCGAGAAAATGGATCTGATCCCCGGCACTGTGCTCGGACACAGAGAAGGCTTCGGCTTTTTCAAACCCGATGAAGGCGGTGATGACTTATTTATTTCGAACCGCGACATGCTGATGTATTTCCACGGTGATAAAGTGCTGGCGCAAAAAGCGGGCACAGATCGTCGTGGCCGTCGCGAAGCGCGTTTGGTTCGTCTGATCCAGCCGCGAAGTGCCGCGATTGTTGGCCGTTATCATGTCGATAGCGGTATGGCATTTGTCATTGCCGATGATAAGCGTATTACCCAAGAAATTTTAGTCGCGAATGAAGATCGCAACGGCGCCCGCCAAGGCGATGTGGTTGTGGTTGAATTAACGCGTCGCCCTGGCCGTTTTGTTAAGGCTGCGGGTAAAGTGACTGAAGTGCTCGGCAAGCAAATGGCGCCGGGGATGGAAATTGAAATTGCCCTGCGTAATTATGATTTACCCCATACTTGGTCACCTGTGATCGAGAAGAAACTGCGCCGTATTCCCGATGAAGTAACCGACGCCGATAAAGTCGGTCGTGTGGATTTACGTCATCTGCCATTAGTGACTATAGACGGTGAAGACGCCCGCGATTTTGACGATGCCGTGTACGCGGAGAAAAAAGCCGGTGGCGGCTGGCGTTTATGGGTTGCGATTGCGGACGTTAGTTATTATGTGCGTACCGATTCTGCCTTAGATACCGAAGCACGTGCCCGTGGTAACTCAGTGTATTTCCCATCACAAGTGATCCCTATGCTGCCGGAGAAAATCTCCAACGGCCTGTGTTCGCTTAATCCCCACGTCGACCGTTTATGTATGGTCGCCGAGATGACCGTATCTGCTAAAGGTAAGTTATCAGGTTATAAGTTTTATCCGGCTGTGATGTATTCCCATGCCCGTTTCACTTATACCCAAGTGGCAGCAATGTTAGAAGGCGGCCCCATTGCGCCTGAGCATGAGGCTTTTTTTCCGCATTTGCAGTGTTTACAGTCATTGTATTTAGCGCTCGATGAGCAAAGAGCCGAGCGTGGTGCGATTGCGTTTGAAACCATGGAAACGCAGTTCATTTTCAATGAGCAGCGCAAAATTGATAAAATCGTGCCGCGTGGCCGTAATCAAGCCCATAAAATTATTGAAGAATGTATGATTTTAGCCAACGTTTCTGCAGCTAAGTTTGTGAAGAAACACAAAGGCGAAGTCTTGTATCGTGTGCATGAAGCGCCATCCGAGCAAAAATTGGCAAACTTTAAAGAGTTCCTTGCTGAGCGTGGTTTAAGCATGCCCGGTGGACTTGAGCCTACGCCGTCAGATTATCAGAATGTGATGTTGCAAATTGCCGACCGCCCTGATGCTGAACTTATCCAAGTGATGTTACTGCGCTCTATGCGTCAGGCAATTTACACTCCGGATAACGAAGGTCACTTCGGTTTAGCCTTAGAAGAATATGCGCATTTTACCTCGCCCATTCGCCGCTATCCGGATTTAGTGTTACATCGTGTGATCCGTTATTTACTGGCGAAGGAAAGAGGCGAAGCCACTGAGAAGTGGACGCAGGATGGTGGCTATCACTATCAGCTCGATGAGCTCGACCAATTAGGCGAAGAGTGTTCGACCACAGAACGTCGTGCCGATGAAGCGACTCGCGATGTTAGCGATTGGCTCAAGTGCGAGTTTATGCAAGATCACGTCGGCGATACCTTTGAAGCTGTGATTGCCTCAGTGACCAGTTTTGGTTTGTTTGTGCGCTTAAATGAACTGTTTATCGATGGCTTAGTGCATATCTCAAGTCTAGGTAGCGATTACTACCAATTCGACCCTATGCGTCAACGTCTTATCGGTGAGCACACAGGTCAAGTTTATCAAGTCGGCGATCCTGTGACGGTTAAGGTTGCTGCAGTCAACTTAGATGACAGACAGATTGATTTGGTTATGCTGGGTGATGACGGCAAAGGTGGTAAGCGTAAAGCATCTGCCAGCCGTGATAAGCCGATGACAGCCCGTGAGCGCGTTAATCGTGAAGGCGCTAAGCAAGGTAAAGCAGGCAAAACCGCGGCATCTAGCGCCAAGGCTGAAACAGGCAAAACCAAACCTAAGGCCAAAGCTGGCACTAAAGCTAAAAAAGCAGCAGTAAAAGATCCGGCTAAAAAGCCAAAAGCCGCTAAGCGGAGCACGAGAAAGAAATAAATGAAAAAACAAGATATTATTTTTGGGATCCACGCAGTTGAAGCCCTGTTAAAACACAGCCCTGAGCGCATTATTGAGTTGTGGCTGTTACAAGGTCGTGACGATGAGCGCTTAACTGTGCTGGCCGATCAGGCCAAAGCCTTTGGCACGACGATTCAAGTCGCTTCTCGTAAAGCCTTAGATGACAAAGCGGAAAGCAGTCAACATCAAGGCATAGTCGCGCGCGTTAAAGCGGCGAAAGTGTTGAATGAGCAAGATTTAGATGTGCTGCTTGCTAACACTGAGCAAGCATTCCTGTTGATCTTGGATGGTGTGACGGATCCCCATAACTTAGGCGCTTGTCTACGTAATGCTGATGCGGCTGGCGTGCAAGGTATTATCGTGCCTAAAGACAATTCAGTTGGCTTAACTGCGACTGTGAGTAAAGTGGCATGTGGCGCTGCGGAAACAGTGCCTTTATTTCAAGTGACTAATCTTGCGCGCACTATGCGTCACCTGCAGGATAAAGGTGTGTGGATTGTGGGCACTGCGGGCGAGGCAGATTGCGAGCTTTATCAAGCCGATCTCAAGGGGCCATTGGCGATTGCCATGGGTGCGGAAGATAAAGGTTTACGCCGATTAAGCCGTGAGTCTTGCGATTCACTGATCTCTATCCCTATGGCGGGTAGCGTGTCGAGCTTGAACGTATCGGTTGCAACGGGTATTTGTTTGTTTGAAGCAGTGCGTCAGCGTCGTAGCTAATATGCTCACGTTTGCCTGATCTCACACATGGAGTATCAGGCTTTAAGTCACAACCTGCAGTAACCACTGGTCGTAATAAAAAAGGCGGATTAACGATATAAAGTTAATCCGTTTTTTATTGGCCTTTTTTACGTCAGCGCTTTGTCTAGGTTAACCTGATTGCTATCAGTTTCATCTATTTGAGCGGCTTCAGGCTCTGCTTGCTCAATATCGAAACTGAAGGCGAGTTGCTCCTCATCACTGTCATTTGAGTCGATAATATCGTCATCGACACCATCAGCCCCTAAATCATATTCCGCTTCATCTAAGTTAGCACTGGGTGTCATATGTTCTTGAATCGATTCGACATCAACTCGTGGATCCAGCGCTGCCGCCAGTGGTGAAGAGACTAAGTCGCCCGTCGCCATTATGTAGTCTTGGGTGACATTAGTTTCGACTTTTTGCTGTGAATGTACATAACGTAAACGCACAAAGAGTATTAAGGTACAGGCTGACATAAAGCCATATAACATGTTATTGCCAAACCATTGCATTAATGTCGATGCGATAAGCGGACCGATACTGGCGCCTAAGCCGAAGGTTAATAATATTGTTGCTGATAAGCCGACCCGCTCATTTTGCTCTACTCGAGAGTTGGCAAGCGCTGTGGCGAGCGGATAGAAAGTGAAACCTAAAATACCAAATAGGAAAGTCATCACCAGTGAAATCACCGGATGATAGGGGGTTATGGCGATAGCTAAGGCTAAGATACCGAGCAATATGCAGTTGATACGGATAAGGCGACTGCGGGACATAATGTCGGACAATTTTCCCATTGGCCACTGTGCCAGTAATCCCGCTAAAATCGTTGCCGTCATATACGTGGCGACTTTTTCAGGCGGTAAACCTAAGTTACTGGCGTAGGCGGGAGCGAGACCATAAAACGAACCCACTATCATGCTACCAATCGCGATTGTCGTGAGTGCTTGTGGTGCTTTTTTCCAGTAATAGGCAATTTTGAGTGGGGCAGGGACTAAGGGCGCAGGGTGAAGACGACGCGTGAGTGAAATCGGTACGATACAGAGTGAGAAACAAATTGCGATAAGCAGTAGTGGCTCTAGTCCTAATTCGGGGAAAATACTGATCGCACCTTGGCCCAAGATTAAGCCGAAGTAAGATACGATCATATAACTCGCAAACACTGTGCCCCTTTGATTACTTTCAGCTTGTTCGTTAAGCCAACTTTCTAACACCATGTATTGGCACATCATCCCCATGCCGACCACGAGTCTGAGGAGCAGCCAAACCGCTAGCTCATCTACGAGTGCATGGCCTAATGCCGATGCAGCGACTATGCCAGCACTGGCGACAAAGGCGCGGATATGACCCACTTGAGCGATAAGTCGATGACCAATCTTAGAGCCTGCCACTAGGCCAACATAGTAGGCCGACATCATGCCGCCAATCCATATTTGTGGCACATTCATTACTGAGAGCCTGAGCCCAAGATAGGTGGTAAGCAAGCCGCCGGCTAATACCATTAATAATGTGGTGCTATATAAAGAGGCGAAAGTGCGCAGCGGATTAGTCATATACAACTCCGAAAACACAAACTAGATTGATAATGAGGAGTGAGTATATCAGGGGTTAGTGTTTATGTTGTGTTGCAAATTGTTGGTAAATCTTGATTAATTGCGCATTTCTGCTCAAAAAATCACTGAATTATGTCGGAACAACTCAAGGGGATGCTTGTGAAGCATTCACATAGACGCCAGCCGAGTAGGCTATTAGCGTCATGTTAGTCTATGTATTTCGTCGTATTTTTTAAAAGGAGTTATCTAAAAGTGTAAAGCAAGTTGAAGGTGGTGATGGTATCCATAGGTTGGCTTCCTTCTGGTACCACTTCAGTGTATTTGACGTTCATCCCGATCTTAAATGCCCAATCTTGGAACACCAGATTTTTATAGTTCATATCTAAGGTGAGGGTGTTGTTGTTCTCGCCCACTTCCGCGGTGAGATCGGCATTGAGACTGCTGTATTCCTGTAGTTTTTGAGAGAATTTGGCAGCGGTACGAAGAATGACATCTTTTTCGGCATCAGGGCTGGGGATGGTTACCGATTCTGCAGGTAAGTTATATCGATAACCTGGGCCGAACTCGAGACTGAGTTTTGTTTTATAACTACTGATAGCATTGAAACCGTAACCACTCGAAAGCGTTGATATTTGCGTGTAACTACCGAATTGATCCCAAGTAAAATCACCACGTCCGAAGACATAACCCTTAGTCAGTTTATAGTTCGATTGTAACTGTAGCTCATATTTTTCGGAGGTTGTTTGACTTTTTTCTGAGGCAAAATAGGCTTTTAGTGTGGCTTCTTGCTTGGTTTGCTTTGTATCGTAAATCAGTTGGGTTCGACCATTAAAACTGCTGGATTCGGTATTGCCTGTGTTCAGTTGCAAGCCGGCTTCGATTTCCGCGGTAAAATCGCTGGGCGGTTCCTGATAATCAGGTGGAACAAGCGCAAGTGCTGGAAATGAAAGGAAAAACAAACTGATTGGCGCAATAACTTTTAGCATTATGTTTTATTCTTGGTTAGCTGATTTCAGACGTCCGAATGTAGGCGAACCGCCATCATACCTGTATTGATTGGCGAGGCAAAGTTATTGCTTGAGTTTCTGGCTTGCTTTCTGTACTATCTCGCGCTCAAATCAGTCACTATTTTTCGTTCCTTGCCTCCATTTGGTTTGACTGAGCCAATACCGAGGCTACATAACCGTAAGGAGCAATAAATGCGTCATTACGAAATCGTATTTATGGTTCACCCAGATCAAAGTGAACAAGTACCAGGTATGATTGAGCGTTACACAGGTGTTATCACCGAAGCTAACGGCACAATCCACCGTTTAGAAGATTGGGGCCGTCGTCAACTGGCTTACCCAATCCTTGACCTGCATAAAGCTCACTACGTTCTGATGAACGTTGAAGCTAAAGCAGAGACGATCGAAGAGCTAGAAACAGCTTTCCGTTTCAACGACGCAGTTCTGCGTAACATGGTAATGCGTACTAAAGTTGCCGTTACTGAAGCATCTCCAATGGCTAGAGCTAGAGATGAGCGCGATTCACGTCGTGGCCCAGCTGGCGAACGCTCATATGATGAAGCTCACGCTGAAGAAATCGCTGAGTAAGGTAATCTGTGACCACCAATAACTTGGTGTTGTCAGGAACGATAACTCGTTCAAGACGCTTTAAAAGCCCAGCAGGTATTGCACACAGTGTAATTATGTTGGAACACAAATCGCAGCGTTATGAAGCCGAAATGCTCCGCAACGTCTACGTACAAATTCAAGTGATATTGAGTGGCCCACGCTTTGAAAGCGTCGCAGAAGATCTGAAAGCAGGTGTGGAAGTACAAGTGCAAGGCTTTATGACGCTTCAACAGGGGCGTAATGGTCAGAACCGCTTAGTCATCCATGCCGAAAATGTCGAATTGAAAACTTAGGAGACTGTCAACATGGCACGTTATTTCCGTCGTCGCAAGTTCTGCCGTTTCACCGCTGAAGGTGTTGCAGAAATTGATTACAAAGATATCGTTACTTTAAAGAACTACATCACTGAAAGCGGCAAGATTGTTCCTAGCCGTATCACTGGTACTAGTGCTAAATATCAGCGCCAACTAGCTCGCGCTATCAAGCGTGCTCGTTATCTTTCTCTACTGCCATACACTGATTTACATCAGTAATTGCAGTATTCCTAATCGAATATAGAGGATTTGATAATGAACGTTATTCTGCTTGATAAAATCGCTAACCTAGGCAACTTGGGTGACCAAGTTACTGTTAAAGCTGGTTACGCTCGTAACTACCTTTTGCCACAAGGTAAAGCTGTTGTTGCTAACGAAAGCAACGTTAAAGTATTTGAAGCTCGTCGCGCTGAATTAGAAGCTAAATTAGCTGCTGAATTAGCTGCTGCTAACCTACGTGCTGAGAAAATCACTGCACTGGAAGCTGTTGTTATTGCTTCTAAAGCGGGTGATGAAGGCAAACTGTTTGGTTCAGTTGGCAACCGTGACATCGCTGATGCAGTGACTGCTGCTGGTGTTGAGCTGGCTAAATCAGAAGTTCGTTTACCATTAGGCGCTCTGCGTACTACTGGCGACTTCGAAGTTGAAGTTCAGTTACACACTGAAGTTAAAGCTGTTGTTAAAGTTTCTATCGTTGCAGAAGCTTAATTACTCCTTGCTTTAATCTTAGCTTGTATTAAGAGAAACACCGCTTCGGCGGTGTTTTTTTATGGCTGAAATTTAGGATTTGAGTGTATTTAGGTTTTGATATCGGCTCTGCGATGGATTTAAGCAATAGGTGATACGCGCCTACTCATTCAATCTCATCATCCCAAAGTGTATTCGCTGCTAAAATACGAGCCCAAATAAAAGCCGCTTACTGCATAACAGTGAGCGGCTTTTTGTTTAGAGCAACGGATTTAGCTCAAGGTATTAATTTCTCACTAAATCCAATTCTTGGATTAAGTTATCGGCATGGTCGACTTCATCCATCATCCACAGGATATAGCGAATATCCACGTGCACCGCGCGAGTGATGGTTGGGTTGAAGAACCAATCTTTAGTGATAGCTTCATAGGTTGAGTCGAAGTTAAGGCCCACTAACTCACCTTTTCCGTTGAAGACTGGTGAGCCGGAGTTGCCGCCTGTGGTGTCCACGCTGGATAAGAAATTAACCGGTACTGAGTTAAATTCTTCTGGTTTATCTAAGCAAGAGAACAGACGGCAAATCCAGCCGCGGGGATCTTGATAAACCGACTTCACCAGATGATCGCCAAAACGTTGTTCGCTAATCGCATCGAGGAGTTTTTTCGGCGCATTATAGGGCTCAACGCCTGTGTGTTTTGCGACTATGCCATCAAGACGAGTAAACGGCTGTTTATAGAGCGCATCACGTGATTGATAACCATCAACCATGCCATAGCTGATCCGTAGCGTACCGTTGGCGTCAGGATAGACTGGCCAGTTGTTTGCTTTGTAGTATTCGATTACGGCCGCCATATAATCAGGGCGAGCACTAGACAGCTTGCCGTCTAAGATTTTTTCTGACTTTTCCTGTGCCATATTCGTGTCGTAAAGTGCTACGGCTAAACGAATAAAGGGATCGGCACTGGTTTCGAAAGCGCTAGCATCGGCATTCATCCACGCGAGGCGCTTAGCTTGGTCTGTGAGCGTAGTGAGTGAGTACAAACCATCGAGTTTAGCTGCGAGATCGGCATCTTTAGTGTTCACACTTAGCATTTCATCGAGTGCTGCTACGCGATTTGATTGGCTAAGGTAAGCATTTAAATCCTGTAGCCACAAAGTCTTATCAACAGTGACATCA
Source organism: Shewanella sp. SM71 (assembly GCF_025653905.1). NCBI lineage: Bacteria > Pseudomonadati > Pseudomonadota > Gammaproteobacteria > Alteromonadales > Shewanellaceae > Shewanella > Shewanella sp. SM71. The sequence continues at coordinate 100,150 of NZ_JAKKRW010000008.1, read as the reverse complement.
AAACTTGAATCGATACGTTTAAGACGTGAGCTTAGCATAGCAATATCACGTTCTTGGTAGCCTTGCTCACGCTCGGCATCGGGCTTTTGTTTTTCTTTAGCAAGACGGTAGAGGCTGTTTGCTGCGGTTAACAATGTGCTCGATTGGGCATTGGTAAAGTAGTAATTACTTTGGAATGCTTGTTGTTGCTCGGCGAGTAACACTTCTAACTCAGCAATGAGATTTTGATTTAGCTTAGGGTTTTGTTTAAGCCAAGCTAAAAAATTATCTTCACGGCTTTGCTTAATGCCAATGATATCCGTTGCTTTAAAACCCGCTAATAGGCCGTTGAGTTTCTTCATCCGGTTGGCCATTGAGGCCATATTACCTGCGTACTTAATAGCGATATCGGCATCTTTTTGTCCCATAGCCTCGATAGTATCAATCTGTAATTGATAACGCTTAGCTTGGGTTGGGTACAACCAATCACTGGCAAATTTAAGTTCACTGGTCAGGTTGTAACGGCTAGTCGTGCCTGGGTAACCCGCCACAAACACGCCATCACCGGCTTTTACGCCATCGGCATTGACCTTAAGGTAGCTCTTTGGTTGGTAAGGAATGTTATTGTCGCTATACGCGGCGGGTTTGCCATCTTTTCCGACGTAAGCTCGTAGGAAGGCAAAATCACCCGAATGGCGTGGATATTCATAGTTATCAATATCGCCACCATAGCCCCCAACACTTTCAGGTGGTGCGTAGACTAAGCGCACATCGCGGATCATCAATTGCTTGATTAAGTAGTATTCTAAGCCGTTATGGAAACTGCGCACATTACAACGATAGTTAGCATCGGCTTCACAGCTTTTGATGAGCGCTTTACTGTGATTTTGAATATCTTCGTAACGACTTAGCGGGTCTTGGCTGAGGTCTTTATTGATTTGCGCGGTGACATTGGTCACTGCTTCTGTGATGTATAAACGTTCGTTAGGACCGGCAGAGGGTTCCTTGTCCATCGATGTTGCTAAAAAGCCTTGTTCTAGGTAGTTATGCTCTTGCTTAGTGTTATATTGTATCGCCTTGTAGGCACAATGGTGGTTTGTCACAACTAGCCCTTGGGGGGAGACAAAACTGGCGGTACAATAGCCCAGCCCAACCACGGCGTTCATTGGATAACTTGTCAGATCGGCCAGTTTTTCTGCCGGAATATCGATTCCGCGTTCACTGAGTTTGTCTGCAATTGAAGGCATTTGATAAGGTTGCCATTGTCCTTCGTCGGCAGTTGCTATGCCGGATGTCAGTACTAAGGCCGCAACCAATGCAATACGCATGTTCTTTCCTTATTGATTGTTAGAGTGTCCGTTGGAATGAAATAACAGGCGAGTGTAAACATCCTGTTTGCTTGACGCGGGTTTTATATCATATTTTGTTAAGTTGTTGGAAATCGGGAGCGTTAATGTCACAACAAGGTGCTTTTAAGCCTAAAAGTAAGCCAAGAGATTTGCAGCTTGATGGACTCAAGCTGCCACCGCATTCAATTGAGGCTGAACAATCGGTATTAGGCGGCTTGATGTTAGATGCCGAAGCGTGGGACAGGGTCGCAGAGGCTGTCGTAAAAGAGGATTTTTACTCTCGCTCACATAAGATGATCTTTTCTGCCATGCACAGATTGGTCGATTTAGGGCAACCGATCGATTTGATCACTGTTTCTGAACAGTTAGAAGTTGAAAATCAATTAGAAGATGCCGGTGGTTTTGCCTATTTAGGTGAGATTGCGAAAAATACCCCAAGTGCGGGTAATATTTTATCTTACGCTGAAATCGTCCGTGAACGGGCCGTGGTGCGTGACATGATCCGCGTCGCGCATGAGATTGCCGATGCGGGCTATAACCCAGAAGGTCGTGACTCGGGTGAATTACTCGACCTTGCTGAGAGTAAAGTATTTAAGATCGCCGAGATGCGAACCAATGCTAATGAAGGTCCCGAAGGTATCAAAACTATTCTGGAAAAAACCGTCGATAAGATTGAGCAGCTTTATAACAACCCCCACAACGGTGTGACTGGAGTATCGAGCGGTTTTAACGATCTGGATAAAATGACCGCAGGGTTTCAGTCTGGCGACTTAATTATTGTTGCGGCGCGTCCTTCTATGGGTAAAACCACCTTTGCGATGAACTTGTGCGAACAGGCCGCAATGAATGAAGATAAACCCGTACTTATCTTCAGTCTCGAGATGCCGTCAGAACAGATTATGATGCGTATGCTGGCCTCCTTGGGCCGCGTTGATCAAACCAAAATCCGTACTGGTCAGCTCGATGATGAAGATTGGGCGCGGGTTTCATCGACCATGGGGATCATGCTCGAGCAAGGTAAAATGTATATTGATGATGGTTCGGGATTAACCCCGACAGAAGTTCGCAGCCGCGCGCGTCGTATCGCCCGTGAGTACGGTGGTTTATCTATGATCATGATAGATTACCTGCAGTTAATGCAGGTGCCCGCCTTAAAAGATAACCGTACCTTAGAAATTTCTGAAATTTCACGCTCGCTGAAAGCATTAGCCAAAGAGTTGGAAATCCCGATTATTGCCCTGTCGCAGCTTAACCGCTCGCTCGAACAAAGGGCCGATAAACGTCCTGTTAACTCGGATTTACGTGAATCGGGCGCTATCGAGCAAGATGCGGATCTCATCATGTTTATTTATCGCGATGAAGTGTATAACAACGATTCTCAAGATAAAGGCACGGCAGAAATAATCATTGGTAAGCAACGTAACGGCCCCATTGGTCGGGTGCGACTCACTTTCCAAGGGCAATTTTCGCGTTTCGATAATTATGCAGGGCCGCAGTTTGAAGAAGATTAATTGACGTTTAAAAACAGTCAGTTTGCGTTTGCAGAAGATGAGCTGTATTGATGTATTTTTTATATCCGTGACTTTTTATTTCCTGAGTAAACAAGGTAAATTTTGAACCCTTTTCCCCGTGCAGAAATTAGCAGTAGTGCACTGCAAACCAATCTCGCTGCGTTGCGTCAACAGGCACCAGCGAGTCGTGTGATGGCCGTCGTTAAAGCGAACGGTTATGGTCATGGATTATTGAATGTCGCTAATTGTTTAGTCAATGCCGATGGCTTTGGCCTAGCACGATTGGATGAGGCCTTAGAATTACGAGCGGGCGGCGTGACAGCGCGTTTGTTATTACTAGAAGGTTTTTTCCGTGCCACCGATCTTCCGTTACTCGTCGGGCATGATATCGACACTGTAGTGCACCACAGCTCTCAGCTTGAAATGTTAGAGCAAACTGTGTTGTCAAAACCTGTCACTGTCTGGCTTAAAGTGGATTCAGGCATGCATCGTTTAGGTTTTACGCCCGAACAATTTTCAACGGTTTACGCAAGGTTAATGGCCTGTCCTAATGTGGCAAAACCGATCCATTTGATGACACATTTTGCCTGTGCGGACGAGCCTGAAAACACCTATACCTCAGTACAGATGGCGGCTTTTAATACGTTAACGGCAGGCTTGCCCGGATTTAGAACCTTAGCAAACTCTGCTGGTGCCTTGTATTGGCCTCAGAGCCAAGGCGATTGGATCCGTCCTGGTATCGCACTCTATGGTGTATCTCCTGTTACTGGTGATTGCGGTGCTAATCACGGGCTAGTTCCTGCGATGGAATTGGTATCACAGTTGATTGCGGTACGGGATCATAAAGCCAATCAGCCAGTGGGCTATGGTTGTTTCTGGACCGCGAAGCAAGATACTCGTTTAGGCGTAGTGGCGATTGGTTATGGTGATGGTTATCCTCGCAATGCACCGGAAGGCACACCCGTGTGGGTCAATGGTCGCCGCGTACCCATAGTCGGCCGTGTTTCTATGGACATGTTGACTGTTGACTTAGGCCAAGGGGCACAAGATAAAGTTGGGGATAGTGCATTGCTGTGGGGTAAGGCATTACCCGTGGAGGAAGTCGCTGAACATATTGGCACTATCGCTTACGAATTAGTCACTAAGCTTACGCCAAGGGTTGCTGTTTGCTTAGCTTAACCCTGACAGATGGAATTATTCTGGGACACTTTTTAGTAAGAAAAGGGTGATTAAACACCGTTTTCTTTTATATAAAGTGTCAGGATGAATAATTGTCACTACACGAGTGGTTACTGCAAATAACACTATGAATTATATGTATTTATTAGCGGGAGAAGTGTCGAACCAGTAGGGCTGAGATAAGCAAAATAGTGGTTTGCAGTTCACCGTTGGCGACGCAATATGTTTTGGACCTGAGGATGAAGCTGTGCTGAACTGGTGTTAGGCGGCAAAATAGACGATAAAAATATCTCAATTCAGGTTACGGTAAACCAGCCGTTCTGATCTTTGTTATCTGGCTTTAAATAAGCGAATGAAACATAAGATCCAGAGCGACAGGATATTTAATGTATTTTGAGCTGACTGGCTTGATGCATTTAAGCTATTAGTTTTCAAAACATATTTCAATATAAGCAGTACCATGCGGGCTTGTAAATGGCATGATAATCTTAGTGCCATTAGCTTTATGGGAAATAGTATGGCCTTTTCCTGATACGACCATAGGAGTGGCCATTTCAAATTCATAGCCTTTTTGACCCAAAAGATTTTTTGCGCCACCAGTCACCATATTCGTAATTTCGCCTACTAAATCAGTCACTTCCTCGTTAATTTTACCCGGATTTTCGCCCAGCATATTCTGCATTATCTGCAAAACAAGCTTTTGTTCGAAGGTAATCGACAGTGATCCTTTTGTTTGGGGTCCTACAAGACCGATTAGGCCGGATACATCACCCTTTGCTAAGTTATCTACTTTGATTTGGGGTTTGCCCGGCGTCAAATCCATGCTCGCCATCGTAGATATGACATTGAGCAAAGATTGGAGGAAAGGATTAATAAAATTAACGTTCATGCCTAAGTTTGTCCTCTTTTGAGCCTAAACCATGGAGTAATGGCATTGCTTAAGGCTATTAGAAAAGTTGCTTATCGACAGCAATCTTGATCACACTCTATCAGCTTAGATGAGACAGCTATAAATGTGAGGCTAATTTAAAGATATTCTTATCATTTATCTGAGTTATAGGCAGTTAAAGCTCCATATAACCGTGTCCTTTATTGTTTAGACCGTTTTGTATGATGGTTCATAAGTTTGCTTGGAAGACGCTTATCGTCAAATAGCGTTGTTTTACGTCTCATACATACAAAAAATGGCAATATATCGGCTGCATTAGCCCCATTCATAGTGGCTCATGAGTGCCGATGCTGCAAAGTTTTTTAGCCTTTTTATGGAGTCACTCGACTTTTATTTGCACTTGAACTTGTGAGAAGGCGTTGCTACTCAACTCTCTATCCCATCGCGTCTTACGTAATCCCATTTTATATGGCTATTTTCGGCATTGTGGAGTGCTATCAAAAAGGTGTCTTGGCCTTGAGTGTCTTAGCTGACTTTGTAAAAGTACGATGTTCGCTGTAAACTGTCTCACTTTTTTGCTTCACCCTAACGACGCATTTGTAGTGTGTTGTTCAGTACGTGTTTTCAGGTCAATTACTGGGAACACCATCTTGAGCGCTCAATCTTATAATTTGGGATACCTCACAGGATGCCCGGCAATTAGACAAATGCACAAATGTGTAAAAACAGCTTAAAATGTGAGTGTAATGATTCAATCTAAAATGAGTAAACCCCCTGTTATATCAGCTATTCCAATCGATAGGACATTTAGCGTTGCGCCCATGTTGGATTGGTAAGATTTTAATTTAACTGTTTGATTTACATGATGTGATAAAAAGTGTGGTTCACCATAGGATCACCGATTTTAAAAAGTTGTTTTGTGGTTCCCCGCTGGTGATATGATTGCGTGATAAACATTGAGGTGATCTATGGATAGAAAAACTTTAATAATACTTGCGGTGATGTTAACGGTCTGTCCTACTTTTTCGGCCTTTGCCGAAGTCTATAAATGTGCTGATGGAAAGTATCAAGCCGATCCATGTGATGAAACGAGCAAGCCAGTTGATTTAAGTGGGGTAGGTAGCTTCATTAAAAGTGGGAATACTTATACTCAATCAAACTCGGCGTCAGTTGTTCCAATTTCTGATAAGAAAAAAGAAATCAGTACCTATATTGAGAAGCAACGTATTACTCGTGAGATCACTCGGCTTGAGGGTAATCGTAAGCGGGTAATTGCTGCTCGTGATCAGCGGTTGCGTAACCTCCGCGAAAGCAGACAGTATGCGAATAACAACTTAGCAGGTGCCACTTGGCAGCAAAGCTTGGCGCAGGAAATGGCAGCTATAGCGCAACAGGCAGATACACAGGTGGCTTCGATTGATCGGCAGATTGAGCAACTTAAAAACGAGATAAAATAAAAGGGCCGTTTGGCCCTTTTATTAGTTTGCGGCAACTGGTTTAAATAGTTGGTTTGCTTTGATGTATAACGCTGCTTCTTTCTTTTCGAGTTTGTCCAGATAGCCATCGTTGCGCGTTTCTCGGTTCGGCTTACGCTTTGATAGTTTTATCGCTACTTTGCGCGGGCGGCTAATGCCGAGTTTGCGGACTCTGCTTCTTACTGTCCAAATCGATATGCCAGTTTCGGCGGCCACTTCTTCAATCGTTAAACCTGATAGATACAGTTCAGATATGCTATTCATTTCATCCACATTCTATCTAATCGAGCAACCACTGCTTGCTCGCGGCCATGGACAGTTGATAGATCAAACTCAGGGCGCTGGCTGAGGGTTGACACTTGATCCTTAAGTTTTGCAACCTCGGCTTTTAGCCGCTGGTTTTCTTCGATAAGCAAATTCATGCGATCATTCAGAGACATCATGCACCTGCCTTATTAGATTCTTCTGCCGCGAGTACCGCGCTGTTCATTAATCGCCATTTTATTTGCGATGGTGGCGCCGATATCTATTCCTTGCCATTGGGCTAGATCCACAACCCTAAGGATGATATCTGCCAGTTCGGTGCCAAAGCAGTCTGATGGAGCATCGCCACGGCATTCATTTACCGCCTCACCAACTTCTGAGGCGATAAGCGCCAAAGCCTCTAAAACGGTTTTGTTATGCCATCCCATTCGCTCAACCCAATCAAATTGTTTCGCGGCAATTCTATTAATTGGCATACCATGATCTAAAATTTCTAGATCAACTTTCATTGCGTTTACTTGGTCTTTCAATTGCTGAATCTCGATACCCAGCTTTTGCTTAAGTTGCGCCAGTTCGCTTGCTGGAACGTAAACCCCAAGGCCTTCTACGTTGATTTGGCTTGAGCCGTTGCAGTCTAATAACACTCTGCGTTTTGTTGTCATCACTTACCTTCCTTTGCCAATTCCTCGGCGAGTCGTTTTAAAAACTGTTGGCAGCCGCCGGCTTGTTCGCGTGGCATGGCGTACCACTTCTTAAGCGCTTCGCGAATTGCGGTTGATTGCTTCATGCTGCTTCCTTGGTGCGTTCTACAGCCCACCAAGCAACAGGGCCATCTTCGGTATCGTGAATTGATAAAAGAATGGCATCGGCACTAGGCGCTTCTGGATTCCACTCACCAAAACCAGCATCACCATCTTCAAAGTAATGAATCCATGCCGGATGATCTTCGGTGACTTCGGTATCCATGCGGTTAATAACTAACTGAAAATCCATTTCAGCTTGCCACTGCTCAATCACATCCTTAGAAATGCATTCGGCACCGTCAAAATTTGGAAGTTGTGAGTGCTGATAATCACCATACCCATCACGACCAACTGTTTCTGTATTGAATTTCATACTGACTCCTATGCCGCTTCGGCGGTTTGAGTGCAAAGCTCGGGGAGATTTGCGCGGGTGAGTGCTTCGGAAAATTGCGGCGGTACGCTGTTGCCCACACGGGCGACTTGCTGCTTTTTGGTCGATTTGCCGTTGTAGTTGTTGATGATGTAATCAGGGGTGAAACCTTGGCAGGCGAACAGCTCATGGGGTTCGAGCATGCGCATACCGATATCGATTATTTGATAGGGTTCACCCTTGATCATCACTAGGCCAAAGCGGTCATTGGTGGTGATGGTGTGCAGTGGTTCGTTACAGGCCACGCCGTCTTGCTCGTTGCCGTAGTATTTGATGAAGAACGCGCGCACTTCGCCGAGGTGTAAGCCGCCAGCGGTGATCGTGTGTGCGGGTTCGTCCATCGGAAAGCCGATGTTAGTTCCGCGCAGTTTGATCATGTGGCTGGTGATCAGCGCATTGTGATCAACCGTTGTCACTGTTGGTAAAGGGTTGTTTAGGTCATCACCTGGTCCCGTGTAATTGCCGCCGTAATGCTTGCAGATATTGGCGGCGGCAAGTACAGGCTGAACTACGGCAAAGTGACCGCCTTTGACTTGGGCGCATATCGTGCGCAATGGCTCATTAACGGCCATATTGCGTTGATTGCTGGCGTTAGCGTGCTCGGTGATAAAGGGCGCTAGCGTGATGTTTTGTGGCACAATAAACGGCTCTTTGGCATCAATCACAAAGCGCTGAATGCCTTTAGCAATACGCTTCATGGTGTTTTCAGCCAGTGGCTTTTTACGGCCAAATATTGATTTGCAGGGCAGTGACCAGTCGATGCACTCGGAGGCTGTGCGCCACGGTAATAGCTTGCCAGATTTAACCGCTTCGCTATCCGGTGCGCCGTGGGTTGGTTCAGGCCAAACGATGGGCTGACCATCACAACGGGCGATCATGAATAGACGCTTACGGATAGTTGGGGCGCCATAGTCACAGGCCCGTAGCTCGCGCCACTCGACCTTATAACCCAGCCCGTTAATCAATTTAGCGGTATCGAGCAAGCCTAAGGTTTCAACGCATTCAGCAAGTGCGGGGTGATCTGCATCTATGCCTGTGCTTAACATGCTGACAAAGGCGTTAAAGGTTTGACCTTTGCGCTCAGGGCATGGGTGCATTGCATCAGTTACCGGGCATTGAATTAACGGCCCCCACGTTTTAAATTCCTCGACGTTTTCGAGCATCATCACGCGAGGGCGTACTTTCATCGCCCATCTAACAGTTACCCACGCTAAGCCGCGAATCTCTTTATTGACTGGCTTGCTACCTTTGGCTTTGCTGAAGTGTTTGCAGTCGGGTGAGAACCACGCCAAATCAACGGGTTTACCTGCTGTCGCTTGTACTGGGTCGATATCAAATACCGACTCGCAATAGTGCAAGGTGTTCGGGTGATTCGCTATGTGCATTGCAAGCGCATCAAAGCAATGATTAATAGCAACATCAACACTACGACCAAGCGCCCAGCCCATGCCAGTGGAAGCACCGCCACCCCCAGCGAAGTTTTCTACGATTAAGCCGCGCATGACTTTGTCTCCGTTGGCATGTTCATTACTAAGTCATCAATGATTAAGTCGGTTGGATAACCTTCTAACCGCTGCCTATTGGCTTCTTCACAGATTTCTTGGAATTGGATTTCAGTGGGTTTCTCTATGCCGCAAAGCGCGAATACTTCTTTAGCTATGTCGAGCACTTCAATCGGCCATAGGCTGTTTGTTGCTGTGCTATCCCGAGCTATCTGTTCCTCGATATCGAGCTGAGCGGATTCAACTGTTGATGGAATATCGCGGCTTTCTATCTCTGTTGGTATGTCGCCCTCTGCGCCCTTTAGCAGTTGATCGCGTTCAACGTGCTTATAAATTGGCATGCATGGCTTGCCGAAGGGTTGGAACACTAAAAACATTGAGCCTTTGTTATTGCCGTTGGCGGGTTTGCCTGTTACTGGGTCGATAAAGGATAAGCGGCCACCGATGACTAAATGCACCTCTTGGCAGTGTTGAACGGCACGCTTATACCAGCCAACGGATTGATCCATCATCACTAGCATGACGCAACCAAAGCCTTGTTCTTGCCATTTAATCGCGGTTTCAACAAAAGGGCCGATATCGGAGTAAGGAGGGTTCATCCAAGCGTAATTACCTGTAAAGCCTTTTCGGTCATTGATGTGCAGTGCTTTACCTTTGATAGCAAATGCTGCACTGAACCAGTCAGACTCATGAGTATTTTGCTCCTCAGTGATGTAATTGCGGTGCAGGTGATTGTTATCGCTTGCGGCTGCATCGAGCTTAAAGCGGTATTGACGGTGGTAGTATTTAAATACCGCTGGCGGGGTGCGGTAGCTGTCTTTGGTGCTCATGCAGCATGCTCCTTTGAATCAGTTAACTGATAACTGGCTAATTGTGTTTCTAGCTGTGTTTCGAGCTGTGCGATGCGCGCATTCGCCGCGGCTAATTTGGCAAGATGCTTTTCCCAGTCGATTTCTTTGATTGCCTCAATCACGCCCATAGTGTTGTTGAGCGTGGTTGTGGCGCGCATCAGGTTTGATAGCTCGATAAAGTGGCGAGCGGCGCAGCGTTCTGGATCCAAGCCTGTGGTGTAGTGCAGCTTTAGGGCTGCAATAGTTGGCTCGGATGTAATGCGCGTTAGCGATAGCAGCAAGTCGAGTTTGCGCTCTGACTCACTGCCAGCGAGTAAGTAGAGCATTTCGCGTGGTGCGGTTTTAGTCATGCTGCACCGCCTGTGGTGCTGATCACCTTGAACTCAATCACCCAAACCCAAGGATTTGATTGCCAAGATTGTTCACCGTAGATTGACTGCCAAGCTTCGCAAAACTCTGAGTAACCGCTTTTACCTCCAGTCACATCATCGTCGTAACCTTCAAACCCTTCTGCCCATGCGTCACGCTCGCTTATGTGTTGTACTCGCTCTACACGAACATTAGTTACTTCGAGGATAATGCGAGCGCAAGAACGTGGCATGTGGATTGATGGAGTCCAGCGTTTAACAACGCAGTGAGCGCCATCATCCTTATCTGCCTTATACGTAAGCCTTGGGCCACAATCTGCAAAAGTCTCACGCACATAAAGCTGATCGCCTACTGAGCAAATTGGGCAAGCGTCACTAGCCATGCCGCGCGAGAATGGATGTTGAAAATCCTCTACATGGACCATCGACTGAAATGCTGCACAAGGAAACCAATAACCGCCCTGAGATGTTTCAGTGTCAGGCTTTGGTTGTGGATTCATTTGACGGCGAGTTTGCGTTTTACGGCCATCAACAATGGCTTGCACCATTTCGGTATTGAAGATAATAGGGCGCTGTTTCATGCTGCTTTTCTCCTTGCCTTGCTCGCTTTCAATTCTTCGCAGGTATCCGACACAACAAAGCTAAGGCCATTGCGTTCGCTGTATTGCTCAGCGCAGGTATAGTTTTCGTAAGGATTTAAACCCCAAGTGATACAGCCGCAATGTGGGCAATTGCCACGAGCTTTACCTGTGGTTTGGCGAGTGCGTGGGCGTTTGGGTTTGCGAATGCCTGCAGCGGTGATCATGCGGCGTTCGTTGACGTTGGCGGCTTGAAAAGTACGGCGAGCGATGGCATCGATATCAGCCTTGGCGTAGATGTTTGCATCAATGCCAAGTTCATCGATACGTGCAATGGCGTTGCGGTAACTGAATACCGCTGCGCCTTTGTAGTTAACACTCAAAAAATCAAAAGTTAACCAATAAACATCGTTACCGTCCCACTTGCCTTTTGGCGAGATAACGTATTCACCACATCCGGCTTTTTCGCCATCTGCTGGCAGGTATTGGCAATCAACCCTGCTGCGTGCAAGTTCATCAACCAGCGTTTTTTCTAGCGGAACGTCTGTGTGACGGCTGTTGAATTTGCGCTGCGCTTCTTCAAGCGTGTAAACATGGGCCTTGTTTAAGTCGCTGGTATATCCGCAACCATCTTGAGCCCAAAACAGGCAAGTACTGCCAACGTTAGAGCGCGAGTCGCACAGGTAGAATAATGGGATCATGCTTGCTCTCCTTGCTTGATGATTGGCAGTTGTGCAGCTGCAGCACGAACAGCGGCAGCGGCTTCTTTGCCATATCCCCAAATGTCACCGTTATCAGGGTTGCGGCGGGTAGGCGCTATCCAGTCGATGTGAATCAAAGTACCTTTGGTGATGTAGTCACGCATGAGAGACACTAAGTCACGCAGTGTTCCTCCGTGGTGGAACCCGCTCCAACGACCACTTGAATGGGTGTAAATTCGCGCTTTGGTATACTCATCAACCACCCAAACCTTGCCGTTTTTATCCAGCTCAAGCGTTGCTAAAGCGCCTTTATGGTCGAAAAATTTACGGCCATGCTCGGATATCACTTTTATGAGGGCGTTAGCGTGTTCTACGCGCTCGGTGATGATCGGCTCTGGTAATTGGTAATAAGAGTCGCAGCCGCATTTAGGGCAAACGCAGTTATATAATCCATTTGTTGCATACACTTCTTCTAACTGTGATTTTGTACCAGTCCAGCGGCAGGTGCGGCGACTGCATTCGATACGTTGTGACATGCTCTATTCCTTCTTTCGTGAATAACGTGCTTACGCGGCGCTTGGTTGTTCTGCGGCGGTGGTTGGTGTGTTGTTTGATGGTTTCGATTTTGCGGGTTGCTGACGGCCGCAATGATGAACAAACTCTGGTGGTTTGCTGCGGTCTGCTGGATCGGTACGCATTGGCATCATCATGACAACGATTTCACGTTGGGCACCCATGACTGCTACAGCTGCAGAGTCAGAACCATAAAAACAAAGATTGGCACCGGCTAACTGGTTGTGTTTTAGCTTTGTTAGACGGCTAAAAAGCTCAGGATTTATGGCAATTTGACTAACAGACTTAGGTTTATTAAGGCGCTCGAATAAGCGACCAGCATTAGGATATTGGGCGTCTATTGGGTTGATAAACTCTAGGTATGTAACTAAATCTCTAACGGCGTGCTCATTGATATCGTCAAAGTCATTTAACCAATCTTGAATGTCACTAATCCCCGTTACCATGGCGATGCCGTCGATGATCACCACGTTTTTAGTCGGCATTCTGTGTGATGGAACTTGCTTTCCATTTGCCGCTGACAACAGTGCTTTGCTGATTGGGAAGATGTATTCGCCGTCGCTAATGCCATCAGCATCGTGAATGGTGACGAGTGTATGGCCGTCGGTGGCGGTGAGGATAACGCCCTTTTCAGGGTGCGGTTTTACGTGAAAGCCGTTGAGGTAATAGCGCACATCTTGCTTGGCTACAAATGCGGCTAACATGGCTAAATATTTGTTGTTGAATATGATTTTCATGGCTGCTCTCTGCTCTGTTTTTACTGCACTTAGGGTTGCGTTACGCGGCTATTTCGCCGTTGTAGACCACCCAGCTGATAATCTCTTTTTTGGTCTTGGGGTTAACCTTGCCCGTGGGTTTGCGGTAACGAACGTGCAGTCCACGGCATTGGTCCTGTTTTTTTGCTAGCTCAATGTATTGCGCGCAAAGCGAAGGCGTTGAGAGCGAGTGCGACAGCTTTTGTGGCATCATTTTTTCAAACTTGGCCTTTGTCATTTCATCCAGCTTGGCTTGGTATTCCGCTGGGCTGAGTTCGCGACGGTTTGGGTGTACGCCTTCGTATAGGCTGCACTTTTTAGCCGCTTCTTTTTTAGCTATGGTCATGGACACGCCGTATACGAAGAACATGGTGAACTCCCTCTTTTTGTTCGCTGCTTACGCTGCGCGGTTGTTTACTTGGTCTTTTGCTGCTGCGTCGCGTTGCTTGTCGAGGTAGGCGGCAAGGTCGTTGACGTTGACTAGCCAAGGGGCTTTGTTACCTTCGCCGCCACGAAATGCAGGGACGGGCAAACGGCCTGCTTTGGCGTAGTTCTGGGCGGTGCGTGGCTCAAGGGCAAAGTATTCCTTACTGATTTGATCCAGTGGCACGATGACTTTGTTGAACTGGGCCATGAGTAAAAATGCTGTGTTCATGCTATTTGCTCCGCTGTGGCTTGCTCTGCTGCTTGCTTTAGTGCTCGCTGTTGCAGTTGTTGTTGAGTGCGCTGCCAGCCGTTGATCAGTCGATTTAAGACGGCGGTTTCTTGTGGATAGATGCTGCGCAACTGTTCACATTCAGCGATTTGCTTGTTGCAATGTTCCATGGCCGCGTTCATTTATGCTCTGCTCAAACTGAGTTGGTGCACGTTGGTTGGGGCGGTTTCATTGATCCAAACCATCACAGTGCCGTACAGGCCTTGATTGGGTTCGGTGAAGCGCAAGCAAAAGCTGGGGCCGAGTTCGCCAGCGTGGCCGATGTATTGGCTGTAAAACGTTGGGCTGGGGTGGCTGTAAGCAAAGTGCTTAGCTAACTCAGCGCAGCGCGCTTGCACCCGGGGACAATCCATTGGGTTGGTGTGGCCCTTGGCGATTGCCATGAGGCAAGCAAAGCGAATAGCAACCAGTAGACGAAACTCGGTGCGTTGCTTAGGTGATGTTTGAACTTTTGATAGAATCATTTCCCTGTTCCTAGGTAGTGGGTACAGGTATAAAGTTAAGATAACTTGACTAAATGGTCAAGTGATAAAGTTTAAAAAACTTGACTTATTTTTGATTATTTTTGATTTGGTGATTTTTACAGCAAGGGGTGATATAAATTAAGATGTTGAACTAAGGAGGGTTTATGGTCTTTTTTGGCAGAATATTTTTTATGCTCACGTTGTCGGTTTTTGCTGTGCTTTCTTTGTCTCAATCTGCTTTTGCTGAGATTTTTAAGTGTGAAATCGAGGGTAAGCTAGTGATGCAGGACATGCCTTGTCCTGATGGTGTTGAACAGTCATCCGTTGATGTGGTGATTAAGAATGATCATCAAAAAGTTGATCCGCGCGCTTATGATGAAAGCCAATTCAGTGATTGGGAAAATACATTGATCAAGGCTGGCAAGGTTGAAGTTGGCATGAGCGTTGAGGCACTAAGGCAAAGCTGGGGAAGCCCTCAAGATATCAATCGTTCAGCATATAGCCCTGAACAATGGATATTCAGGGTTGGAATGTATGGCCACCGCTATGCTTATGTTCGTGATGGTAAAGTGGTTAATTGGCAGGATTAGATGAAATGAATAGATAAATAAAAACCCGCATAAGCGGGTTTTATTTAATAAATGATAGTGACAAAAAAAGACCTCTATGGTCCTGTGTAATCGCCTTTAAACATATAGTCCTCCTTTCTAACGTTCCATGTAGAAGTGGTAAATGTGGCTTTTGAAACTAATTTTAGTTTAGGTTATCACCGGCAGTGATGTCAACATAACTAGTTTTAATTTTAACTGTAATCTTTCCACCTGGCATTAGTGCATCAAAGATCTCAGTTGCTTTTTCTCCTGGATGGATGGTGATGTCAACGGCACCTTTCTCAGGGGATGATATTTCAAGTTTAAGATCAAAATTAAGCTCATTAAAAAAATCTAATTGCTGTTTTTTTGTGTATCTTGCTGCTGTATAAGTCATCACATTGTCACTGCATTGCCACATCCAACCACTGGTCATAAATTGGATAGTTTCATTAGGCATTAATTGCATTCGGTAGCGCTGTTCAAACTC
Organism: Shewanella sp. SM71; assembly: GCF_025653905.1. NCBI lineage: Bacteria > Pseudomonadati > Pseudomonadota > Gammaproteobacteria > Alteromonadales > Shewanellaceae > Shewanella > Shewanella sp. SM71. The sequence goes on along the minus strand of NZ_JAKKRW010000008.1, from coordinate 84,744 downwards.
ATTTGCATCGTTAGTTAAGGTATGTGAACCTTTCAATATCTGCTCTTTGTCTGGCAGCTCCAAACCACTGAACTTTTTGATGATCGCCAAATCATGAATTTCACCTAAAACATCTATGCCATCAATCAGATCAGCTTGAGCCTTGAAAATTGCATCATCAAGAACATATTCATGATTATTATGAATATTTTTTATTAATGCATTGGTTTTTGTGTACATTTTTATAGCGAATTTTTCTTCATTATGGAAGAGATGGTGATGCTGGAATGTGATTGTACGGTTTGTTAAAGGGCTCATGCATGCTAATGACGAGATACATTTTTGAAGGTAACCACTTAATTTATCGTCCGAATCAGAACCAGGGAAAATGTAGTCTACTTTAGTAGACAGCTTCTCATCTTTCGGACTACGCGTGGTCAAAAGTGTTAATACAGAACCTACAAGACCAAAAAAAACTAAACTATCGAAGGCTGAAGCAGCGTATGAAACAGAAAAGTCTGACGGTTTTAACCTGCTTGGGAAGTGTGTATCAAGAAACTCTACATCTGGTAGCAAAATGTTGGCATACATCAGCCAAAAACAAACCCATATAGCATATATAACTAAACCTGAAATTGCATATTTACTAAGAATGCTTTGGCGAAGTAGGCTTCTATAATCCATTATTTTTCCATTTAAATTAACACTGAATACCAAAATACTTTACCGATGATCTTGATGTTTTTCAGTTGTTCAAAACTGATATTTTCATCTTTCCATTCTTCGGTGTTGTAGCTGCGTAGGCGAATGCCGCCACCTGGTAATTTATAAAGCATTTTTACGCGCAACATGCCGTCGTGGTTAATGGCGTACATTTTGCCGTCGATAATATCAACTTTAGAGGTGTCTACTCCAACGGTTGAACCGTGGGGTAATACGGGTTCCATGCTGTTGCCTGCCACTTTTACGCATACGGCATCAGGTGCGCTGACTCCTTGCCCCCTAAGGGTTGATTTGGCAAACCGTAGCTTGGGGCCAAAGTATTCACCTGCTTCTGCTATTCCTGCACCTGCGGCAAGTTCTACCTCCATGTAAAAGGGTATCTCCACTTCATCATCACCTAAGGGGGTACTACTGTCCCATGTTTCAAATCCACCCGCCCATTCAGCATTTGACTCAGGTTTTTTTGCTGTTTCCCCATAAAGAAGATATTCAGGCGTGCAATTAAGCACCTTAGCTAAGGCGTGCAAATTCTCACCTTTAGGGGAAGTTGATCCTGATTCCCAAAGTGAAACCGTAGCTTTAGTTAAGCCAATTGATTTCGCAACAGCAGGCTGAGTTAAACCTAGCTCTTTGCGTCTTTGTTTCATGCGTTCATTCATCATAGTAAAGCTATCTTAACTTAACATTGGTTAAGTTACCTTTTCTTTTGTTGACAAAATGGTTGAGTTTTCTTAACCTCAACTAAAGTCACTTGTCGGAGTTAATTGATGAAAACGAAAGATGCAATTTCGCACTTTGGTAACAAGTTAAAACTGGCGAAAGCGTTGAACGTATCTAAGTCAGCTATTAGCCAATGGGGTGATGACGTTCCTGAGCTTCGCGCTTTTCAAATTGAGCGTTTAACGGATGGTCAGCTTAAGGCGACTGCGTTGCAGTTGACTCATCCCATCCAAGCGGCCTAGTGCTTAGGCTTAGATTAGCAAACAGAGGGTTATTAGCATGAAAACCAATTCACATATGAACATTGGACGTTTGAGTTTGTTGATGAAGACGATCCATCGGGTTTTAGAGTTACCAAAAATGACGCGCTTTGCGCTGGCGATGGATGTTGTTGAGGCGGTTGATCGCCTTGGGCTTAGTGAAGTGCTGGCAGCTGAGGGCATTAGCTTTGCGCGCACTCAAGATGTGCACAACGATGCCCGGGTTAATGCGCAAAAGCTGTTCCGTTGGTTGGGGCAGTATGAAGGGCAACATCCACAAGCTGAGCGCTTGTTTCATGTTGAACAGGCGTTAGTGGCGGCGTTACCTGAACATTTGCGGGTGCAGTATTTGAATGATGTGTTTGGCTGTGCTGGTGTGACTGTGATTGCTGATCAGGTAACTGATGGGCATGTGTTGCATGTGGCTGATATGGCGGCGCAGCTGACAAAAGAAAACTCCGAGGCACAAATTGCGGTAATCCATTTGGCTGATGCTCCAAAACGTGAGGATTTGCTGAAGGCACATCGCGAGCTTAAAGAGTCTGCTGCGACGACTAATGGCAGTATTGCTGCGCTTGAGTTGGCTCATCCGTTTTTGGCGCGTTCTGGTTGTGCTGATAAATCATCTTCTATTGAGTTGCGCAAAAGCGAGCAGGTGGGCTGATGTCGGATAACGTTGATGATGCGAATAAGCTGGCCGATTTGCATTTGAATATTGCATTGGCTAAGCGTGATTTGCCTGCGCCTAGAGCCGTTACTGGCGTGTGCCATTGGTGTGAGGCTCCGGTTGATGGTGTGGTGTTTTGTGATGCCGATTGCCGTGATGATTTTGAACGTGAACAGCGGAGAACTAAACGATGAAAGCACACGATCCTGTTATTCATGTAACGGTTAAATCAAATCAGTTAACTGATAAGTGCGCGAGTGATAAAGCCGCTATTCCTGATGTGGGTGCTAAACCAAAGTTCCCTAATTGGAATGCGTTAAATCAGTTAACTGATAAGTGTGCTGATATTCCTCATACACCTGAAGAAGATGCTGAGTTTGAACGCATTGAGCGTAATCAAGAGATTGCATTGATGGCTAATGTGATTCGTTCGGCACCGACTACGAGTGCTGAGGGTGTTGCTGCGCGTATGTTCGCTGCGGGTTATCGGTTTGATAGTTCGAAGGTTGAAGTTTAAGAAAGCCCGCTAAAGTTTGGCGACCGGATGCGGGCTTAATACCTAAAGAGAGGCGATTACATGTTACGTATACATGGGGATTTCGTCAATTTTATGCTTGGTGGTGGCTTATGAGCATGGAATTGATGGTTAAGGCGATGAAGGCCAAGGTAGGTAATCCACTGCGTAAGCTGGTGCTGATTAAATTGGCGGATAACGCGAATGATCAGGGCGAGTGCTGGCCGAGTTATAAATCTATTGCTGAACAGTGTGAAATCACTCGTCGCAGTGTGATGGCTCATGTCAAAAAGCTTGAGGAAGATGGATTTTTACGGCGTGAGTATCGCGCAGGAGAAAAGGGCAATTCGACTAATATTTTTCATATTAATTTTAGCTTTCCACAGTTAAAAACAGTGAGTGAATTAAGTTCATCGGGTGAATCTAGTTCACTACCCCCTAGTGAATCAAATTCACCAGCTAGTGAACCTGATTCACTACCCCTAGTGAATCAGGTTCACCCAGAATCTATCAATCTTGAATCTATCATTGATCCTTTAAAAGACTCTTGTCCTACAACGAGTGCTAAGTCGGTTTTCAATGCGTTTTTCAAAGCATATCCAGCCCACCGCAAAGGCGGTTCGGATGCTGCTGCGTGGAAAGCGTGGAAGTCTGAAAAGCTGACTGACCAAGATTGTGTGTTGGCGGTTGAGTGGCTGAAGAACGCTGCGGCTGTTGAACCGAGTTGGGGCTTTAGTGCTAACGGCCAGTTTGTGTTGGGTATTACCAAGTTTATCCGCGAACGCCATTGGCTAACACCGTTGCCTAAGGCTGCCTGTGCGCATTTGGGTATTGCGGTGCACAGTGAGACTGGCGGACGTTTTGATTCGATTGGCGACTTTTTTAATACGGAGCTGTGACGATGATGGATATGAGCAGCGAAGTGAGTAAGTTATTAAAAAGATTAGGGGCACCTAAGCATATTCAGCCTGATCCGCCTGAGGTTCATCGTCAAAAAATCCGCGAGTTACAACGCCGTGATGAGGTTATTAAGTCGAATGAGCATCGTAGTCGTTTGAATAACGCTTTGTTTGGCAAGAGTGGCCTAAATGCGCATTTTTTAAGTTGTTCCTTTGAAAATTATAAGGTTGAACGTGCTGATCAGCGTAAGGCGCTTGATGTTGCTAAGCGGTTTGTGGAGAAGTTTGTTGAGTTGTCGGCGGTGGGTAAGGGTTTTTTGTTTATCGGTACGCCTGGCACGGGGAAAAACCATTTGGCTGCGGCGATCGCCAATGCGTTGATGGCAAGGCATCACTCTGTTGTGTTGTTGAGTGTGATGGATTTATTTGCTCGGGTACGTGAGAGCTATAACGACCGTTCACTGAGTGAGGAACGTTTGATTGCTGAATTTATGCGGCCTGAGCTGTTGATCATCGATGAGATTGGATTACAGCGCGGCAGTGTTGACGAAATGCTGTGGTTAACGCGGATCATCGATAAGCGCTTATACGGCCTTAAATCGACAGGGTTTATCACTAATCTGGATACTGCTGAGTTGCAAAAGGTGTTGGGTGAGCGGGCTTATGAGCGTCTGCTTGATGCGGCTACTGTGGCCGTTAAGTTTGATTGGCCGAGTTTTCGCGGCAAGGGGGCTTAATTATGTCAACTAAACCATTAACTCAGTTGCAACGGTTGCAGAAGATCATCACGGGTAATCGTTATTGGACCTTGTTTGAAATCCAGCAGGAGTGTTTAACCCGCTTTGGTAAGTTTGATAGCGAAACTGCGTTAAGTGCGCGTTTTAGGGATATGCCGCTGGATAAGCGCTGTAAGCGGCTGCGTGACGGCACTAGGCATACGTTTGAATATCGGTTGGAGGCGTGATTATGGTTAAGCCAGCGAGCGGGGTTGAGGTGGGTAAGTTGAACGAGGCATCGCTGCGCCGTTGGTTACGTGGCGGTTTGACGCGGGATTTTCGTGATCCACAGTTTCCTGAGCTGCGTTTACGGGCAACGGCTGATAGGTCTAAGGCGAGTGTGCATTTGGTGATCAATGAGGGCGATAAAACGGTTTGGAAGAAGCAAGGCGTGTGGCCGAGTATGTGCATTAAGACGTTTTTAGCGGATTTACCTGTGATGTTGGCTAAGCGCAGTGCGGGCGCTGATGTGTTGCGCGGTGAGTTTGCGACTGTGACTGATTTGCTGGTTTGGTATCGCAATCATTTGGAGGGTAATACGACCTTAAGCCAGAGCTGGCGCGATAACTGTAAGTCGATTATGAGTAAGCAGCTGCTGCCTAAATTGGGTGATCTGGCCTTGGCTGAGTTGTCGTTTTTGCTGGTCGATAGTGCGTTGGTGAAGGTGATGCTGAATGAGGGTTATGCCCCGCATTACATTCGTTTGTGTGTGAATGTGCTTAAGCGGGCCTTGAGTTTGGCTGCTGATTTTAGGTTGTTATTACTTAATCCGTTGATGGGGTATCGAGTGACGATGAGTTTAACCATATCACCTAAGCCTGATACGCGCTTGATGGAGTCTGACTTAGGCCCGTTGTTTATCGCTTTGCGTGATGCGCTGATGCCTGTTGCGATGCTGTTTATGCTGATGCTGATGTTCGGTACCCGCATTGGTGAAACCCGTTTGGCACGATGGGAGCATTTTGCGGGTGAGTATTGGTTTATTCCTGCGGCGAACGCCAAGAACCGCCAAGAGCACCGGCTACCGTTAACGCCTACGGCTAAGGCGCTGATCCAGCATTATTTGCAGTGGCAGCTTAAAAATGTGGGTAAGCGGGCGTTTTTGTTTGCGGGTGATGTTGGCGCTATTAGCCAGCGCACTGCGCATTATTGGAGTGAGACGATTCGGTTTAAGGAGTTTACCTCGCATGATCTGCGTAAGCTTTGCCGCACGATTATTCAGGATATGGGTGTCGATACTATGGTCGGTGAGCGGTTGCTTAATCATGCCCTGCCTGTGCTTTTGCGTACCTATGTTCATTCGACGTTGGATAAGGGCATGTTGAGTGCGCTTGATGCATATCACGCTCATTTAATTTCGCTCGGTTTTAGTGAGGTTGCGCCCGAGATAATCCCTAGATCGCCTGTGGATGTTGGGAGTGTTCAAACCCTTGGTGTGAGTGGGTGGCTGTGATGATCGTTGCATCAGCCTTACAAGAGTATGCAATGGCACAAATTAAGGTGGTTTTATGAGTCATCCAGCTTCACAAATTCTAAAAACAGGTAGGGCGATTAAGGGGCTTTCTCAGGATGAGGTGGCTGAGTTTTACGGGATAAGCCGCCGAACGTATCAGCGTTGGGAGAATGGCAAGAGTAACGTGCCTTATAACCACCTTCGCTCAATTGTGGATGATGTATTTCATTTATCGATAGACCAGATCACGGAGGTGGCTAATGCGAGTATGTGATGCGCAAGAGCAGGTTATTAACATGAAAGCCCTTCGTGCTGGGCTCAATGCCTGGGGGCGTTATTGGGCGTTCCAAGAACTCGGTAAGGGCTTCGCCACTCGTAGTGCCTGCGATAAGTTCGGTGAGGTCCAAGTGTATGGCTGTTCAGTTGTTCATGAGCCTGATGTACCTAAGCATGTGGCACAGTTTGATTTAATCATCAATGTGTTATCCAGTGACTGCAAGCGCGCAATCCGCACCTGTTACGTGTGCAAAGGCCAGTGGGCATTGATGGGGTTCGACAGCAAGAAGTCTTATATCTACTGGCTTAGACGAGCAGAAATCCAATTAGCAAAGTGAGGTGAGTATGTTGAAGATAAATGATGATGATTTGATGCAAAAAATATGGCAGTTGCAGATAAAGAAAACTGCTAGCGGTGTTTTGGAACGATATGTTGGTGGTACTTATGGAGTCATTAACAATGACAATGATTTCATGAAGTTTGCCGTTGATATTCATATTGCAGAACGTCATCAAATTACATGTAAAATTGGCAAGCAGCAAATGCTTAAACGCATTCGCGAGCTAGTCGAGAATAAAAAATTAATGTGGTTGTATCACGAACTAACATTCTCAATTGCTGATAAGCACAAGGTGGTCTCTTTATTCAATGATGCTAGAAAGGCTTGGTTAGATTTAGGAGTGCCAACAGGATCGGAGAATAGCCGCTGTCTATCAATAAAAATCGATGACTTTGACAGTAAGTTAGCTCAAGTTCAAAGGCTTCTTTTAGATAAATATTTAGTGAGCAGAGGTTAGTAAGATGAGCATGTATTTTATATTTGGTGATCTCGAAACGGGTGGGCTTAACGGCCGCTTAGACAATGGGCAGCTTGGCATGGAGTATTACCCTATCTTTGAGGTGGCTTTCATCGTGACTGACACTGAGTTAAACCAAGTAGGTGAAGCACTGCACATTGTTATACATCAAGACGATGAGAGCATTGCAAGGTCACATGAGTGGGCGCTTGATGTGCATACCAAGAGTGGGTTATTAGATGCTGTTCGTGCCTCATCAGTATCCTTAGTACAGGCTGAGCAGATGGTTATCGAACACCTGAAAGCACTAGGAATACCTAAGCATGATCGCAAAGCTAAGACTGGTGTGGTGTTTGCGGGTAACTCAATCATGTTTGATCGTTCGTTTATCATGTGCCAAATGCCTGAGCTTCATGAGTATATGCATTACAGACAGTTAGACATATCGGCTCTAGGGCTCGCAGCCAGAGCTTGGGCGCCTGAGGTAGAGCGTAAGGCTGTTGAGGCTAAGCAGTATCAGCATGAAGCTCTTGCTGATATTCGAGAGTCGATAGTAGAACTCAAGTACTATCGCGATGAGCTGTTTGCTTGTAAACCATCAGCCTCGTCGAGCGGTTGGCTGTGACTCATCCCAAGTGATAACGATTGCCATCGCGGCTAGATGCGACCTGTTATCATCGCGGGTCCTTCCGGGCGCCTTCACTGCGGGGGCAGTGACGCGCAGTGCTTCACTACATATGAGAATTTTGGGGTGGTTGGTTGTTGTTTTATGAGCCACCTAAAACACAAAGAATTTTAAGCAACAAAATATTAACCTATCATTTTGATTTATATTAATTTTATTAAGTTAGTGTTTAGTGATTTTTGATCGTCATTTTTGCCACCGAATATAACAACTTTGTCAGATCGTTTTTTGATCTTCAGATCATCCAGTTTCCCCTTATCTGAATTTTTACGTGATGACCATTTTCTTGGCGTTGGGAATATGGTTCTCATGGTTCGTGTTGCCTACCGCTGTAAATAGCTAAATCAGTTAAGTGATAAGTAAAATATAAATTCAGGCTAAATGCTTTTATCACTCAAATCAGTTAAGTGATAAGTAAACCAATAAAAGTCATGTGATTAAGTTTTCACTTATCACACCTTTACAAATTTGTCAGCGACACTTTTGTCGCTTTTAGCGACACTTTTGGCGCTTTCAAGGCCCTTAAAATCGAGTACATTTGTATACGCTTGGTAAAGCTTCGTTTCTAGGTCGCACTCTCTCCCGCTCAAAGGGCTCCGTTTGGAGCCCTTTTTATTTGGTGTATTTATGGCTCGTGTCTCTTTGCGCAAAAAGGTTTATATCGCTGGCCCTATGTCTGGGTTGATTGATCGCAATCGCCCTGAGTTTCATTTGGCTGCCGATGTTCAACGGGCGCTTGGGCATGTGGTGTTAAATCCAGCAACTTTGCCTGAAGGTTTAACCGAGCCCGAATACATGTCGATTTGTTTGCCGATGTTGATGTGTTGCGACCGAATCTATTTGCTCGACAACTGGGCTAGTTCTGACGGTGCCAAAGCGGAGTATGCGTTAGCTAAAAAACTGAGCTTAGAGATTGTCTTTCAAGAGGGGATTGATCATGAAGTAGCGCTGATTGGTTTGCGTGGTAATGGCGAGGACCATTACTAAGCCGCCTGATTTCTCACAGGTGTAACCGCAAAAGAGAGTTCGCATTGCAACGCAGTCAGCGAAAGGTGGCCGATCTTGAAAAGATAACGGCATGACGCAGGTCGGGTTCGCGCCCCGTTAGTGCATCAGTAGCGCATGAATTAATAAGGTTTACAGACTCTAGCATTGGCTTGAGCTTTTTATTTTAAGTTACGAGGACTTCTACAATGAATCAAACATCACTTGATACAGAAAAGCTTACCTTTGGTGAAGCGCTTGAGCTTTTAAAGAAAGGCTATCGCGTTGCGCGTAAAGGATGGAACGGAAAAGGCATGTGGTTAATTCTTACTCCTGGAAGGATAGTTGAAAACCTAGAGCCTAATAGTTTTTATGACAAGTGTGGGTTTGAAGCTCCTGTTACCATTGCTGGTCATATTGATATGAAAGCCTCTGATGGAACAATGGTTGTTGGTTGGCTAGCATCACAAACAGATATGTTAGCTAACGACTGGGTTTGGCTTAATGAACCGATGAATAATCAATAAATTCTAGCCAACCCCTGCTGAAAAAAAGCGGCCGCTGCAATGGTGGTCGTGGTGGGTATGTGTTGCCGTGGTGTTCGACATTGCCGCTACGGACGTTGAAAGACACTAAAAACATCAGCTGTTAGAGGCGGCTACCTCACCGTTGACCTAACCGTTGGCCGCGCTAAGGCTAACCTCATTTTAAAGGAGACTGACCCATGTCATTAAAGCAAAAGCTCATGGCACTGGGGCTTTCTTCTGCTGTCGCGCTGGCGGGGGCTAATTTGATTGCTCCCGCCGAAGCGCCGAACGGCGAGCCCATTTTGCACACCTATCTTGATCCTGTGGATATTATTACCGCTTGCTTTGGGCACACTGGTCCTGAGCTTGAGCTCAACCAGTTTTTTAGCGAGCAGCAATGCATTGAAATGTACGCCAAGGATTTAGGCAAAGCTGATCGCCAGCTGCGGCGGCTAACGTATCCGGTGCAACTTACTGAAGGTGAACACGCTGCTTACCTCAGTCTGATTTACAACTTTGGTGCGGGTAACTTTCAAACCTCCACCTTGCGCAAGCTGTTACTGCGCGGAGAAAGGGTGGCCGCTTGTCACCAGCTCACCGATGCATGCGGTAAACACGGCTGTAATGGTTTTGTCTATGCCGCTGACATCAAGCTGCCTGGCTTAGTCGAACGCCGCAAAGAAGAACGTAAAATCTGCTTAAAGGATTTATATGTGGAACAAAATCATTAATGCCACTGGCTCGCTGCACCTGTATTTAATCGCAGCGCTCATCATAGTGATAACGCTACTTGGCCTTAGCCTTACCGCCGTTAAAGCTGATCTCGCGTTAAAAAACTCGCAGATTGAAACGGCCGCCGTTAACCAGCGAATGCTGCAAGATGATCTAACGGCTGTAACCGATGAACTGCAAGCGCAGGCCATCGAGCGTGACAGGCTTGCTAAGGATCACGCCTTTGCCTTAGCACTCAATGACAAAGCCGCTAAAGCCAAGGCCGAGATTGATCGCCAACTTGCTGATCAGCGAGAAGCCATTAAAAAACTAAGGACCTCAGCCAATGAACAAACCCGAAGTTGGGCTAATACTGCTGTGCCTGATGATGTTAAGCGGCTGCTCAAGCACGCCGCCTATTGCGCGCACCGTAGTCACCAAGCAGACCCAATATGTACTACCGCCGCAATCATTAATGAGCCAGTGCCTGCCAGCCGAATGTAGTTCAGATGCTAATGCCGATCTGCCCGATTGCATCATTCAACTCTTAGCCGTGATCACCAAATGCGATACCGATTTGCATAACATCGAAACATGGCGAACGGAAAAACAGCATGAACAATCCATACATTAATGATGTTGCCACCCAAAAAGGGCTCACGTTCAGCGCGTATATATCGTCACTAATGAGCACATTGGGAGGTGCTTTTACTATGAATGATGTGGCGATCCTCGTTGGCGTATTGCTCGCCTTCCTCACGTATTTGGGGAACATGGCTTATCAAGAATCCCGTCGTCGCCGCGAGTGTCGCCAAGAACTAAAAGACGAAAAGCGCAAACAAGAACTTCACGCCGCCGACATGCAACTGAAAGCCGCCCTGCTAAAACAAGTGGAGCATCCTAATGGCCCGCATTCAACCATCACCACCCGAGCCTGTTCTACTGAGTAAAACCGACTTATGCAAAAGCCTTGAGATCAGCACTCAAGCGTTTGATAAGTGGGACGTGCCAGTGCACAGCAAGCGCGGTCGCGTGTGTTTATACAAAATGGCCGATGTGGTGGGTAACAGACTTGCCAACGAGCGCAAAAAAACCATCACTAAACCCGATGAAGATGATCCCGATAAGCCAGATATGGACTACGAACGCTGGCGCTTAATCCGAGCCCAAGCAGTTGGGCAGGAGATTAAAAACGAAAAAGACCTCAAAGAAGTGGTCGAAGTTAGTTTTGCTACCTTTGTGCTAAATCGCATTGCTGCGCAAATTGCCCCAGTGCTTGATCAAATACATATACGGGTAAAACGAAAATTCCCCGACATTCCAGAACGCACAATCGACGCTATCAAAGCGGAGGTGATTAAAAGCCAAAACACCGCCGCCGATCTTGCGGAGGGCATAGAGGGTTTATTAGATGAGTATATCGGCAGCGCAGATTAAAAATCTGAAAGCCGCCGTGTCTGCTGGGCTGCGTTCGTTCTATCGCCCACCCATGCTCACCTGTTCACAATACGCCGACGAGCACTTTTACATGTCGTCTGAGTCCTCTTACACCGAGGGCAAGTGGGAAAGTTTACCGTTTCAAATTGGCATTCTTAATGCCATGGGTAACGACCAAATCAGCACGCTTAACTTAATGAAGTCAGCGCGTGTCGGTTACACCAAAATGCTGATGGCTAACGCTGCTTACAAGATTGAGCACAAAAAGCGCAACGTGTTGATCTATCAACCTCGTGATGGTCAAGCCAAAACCTTCATGAAAAAGCACGTTGAAACGGCGATTCGTGACATCCCTGTTTGGCGCGCGCTTGCACCTTGGATGGGCCGTAAGCATAAAGACAGCACGCTAGAAGATAAGATTTTCACCAATGGCAAAACGCTGATGGTGCGTGGAGGTACCGCTGCGGCTAACTATCGCGAAATATCCACTGATGATGTGATCTACGATGAGTTAGCGGGTTTTGATGAATCCATCGAGCACGAAGGTAACGCCACATCGCTCGGTGATACTCGTATCGAACTGTCGATGTTTCCTAAGTCGATTCGCGGTTCAACGCCTAAAGTGCTCGGTACCTGCCAGATTGAAAAAGCCTGCAGCGAATCACCGCACTATTTTAAGTTCAGCTTGCCTTGCCCACACTGTGACGAACTGCAGGATTTAAAGTGGGGTGGCCCTGAAGAAGCCTTTGGGATTAAGTGGCATAAAAATGCCAAGGGCGAGCACGATCCAAGCACAGCCTATTATCTGTGTGAGCACTGTGGTTGCTGTATCGAAAACAATCAGCTTGACGATATGGAGCTGCATCCAAGCGCAGTTTGGATATGCGAAAACACTGGCATCCGCACTAAAGACTTTTTAGACTTTTATGATGCCGACGGAAACGACATCACCACGCCGCCCAATATCTCGATTCATATCTGGTCGGCCTATAACTCGCTCAACAGCTGGGCGAAACTGGTTACTGAGTTCTTTAAAGCCAAAGGCGATAAAGAAAAGCTGCAAACCTTCGTCAACACTAAGTTAGGCCAACCGTGGGATAACGACAACGGCGAGCGCTTAGAGTGGGAAGATTTAGCTAAGCGTCGCGAAATGTACCCGAGTGGCAAAGTGCCTAACTGGGTGGTGTATTTAACGGCAGGTATCGACACCCAAGACGACCGTTATGAGGGCCGCATTTGGGGTTGGGGCGCAGGTAAAGAGGCGGCATTAATCGACCGCTTTATTTTATATGGCGACCCAGCAAGCCAAGTATTAAAAGACAAAGTGGCCGAGCGTATCGCCAAAAGTTATGCCCGTGCCGATGGCGTTGTGCTGAATATCGGCGTCGCTGGTTGGGACTCTGGTGGTCACTACACCGATGACGTTTATGCCATGAGTAAAAAGCTTGGGCTAATGCGGGTGATCCCGCTTAAAGGCGCCAACGTTTACGGCAAGCCGATCGCCAATTTCCCCCGTAAGCGAACCGCCAAAGGCGTTTACTTAACGGAGGTCGGTACTGACAACGCCAAAGAGTTGTTGATGTCGATGTTGCGAATTGCCCCTGATGTTGATGTGCGCAAGCCTGGTGCGATTCACTTCCCGCTAAACGAAGCGGTATGTGATGACGTTGAACTGCAACAGCTCACCAGTGAACGCAAGGTGCCAGTGCGCGACAAAGGGCGCGTTATCTATAAATGGTCTGCAGGCAAGCGCCGCAACGAGGCACTAGATTGTTTTGTTTACGCCTTGGCCGCGCTGTATATCGCGATAGAGAAATTCGGCATCAACCTCGACAAGCTTTCAAAAGTTACCCCGATCGCCATATCAAGCGACCAACCCAAAGAACCTAAACCCAAAGCCGCAAAACAGGCCAATGCGAATGCTGCTTACCTAAACGGTGGCGGTGGTGGCAGTTCTGGCGGTTGGCTGTAGTTAATGCCAATAAAGCCAAGGATAACAGCATGACCAAAACCCAATGCCAACAGATGATCGATGCGTACTTTCAGGCTGAGCTTGATGTGTTGGCAGGCAAGCAAACCACGATCAACGGCAAGACGATGACCACAGAGGACCTAGGCGAAATCCGTCAAGGTCGGCTTGAATGGGAGCGCCGTTTAAATGGCTTTAGTCGGCCACAGGGTGGGGTTAAGTACGCCAGTTTCAACAATAACTAAGGCCGCATTAATAGGGCACTTCTAAAAATATAAGTCGGAGCAACACATGAGCATTATCAATGATGCGCTGGCGATATTTGCCCCGCGTTTAGCATTACAGCGTGAAGCGGCCGCGATGAGCTACCGCAACCTGAAAGGGTATGAAGCCGCCAGCCCAAGCCGCACGCATCGCGCTAAAAAGGAAAGTCGCGGGGCAAACCAAGCGGTATTTGCTGCGGGTAAAAGCCTGCGCGAACAAGCCCGTTGGTTAGACGAAAACCACGACCTCAGTATCGGCATTCTCGACCGGATGGAAGAAAGGGTTATCGGTGCCCAGGGGATTGTGGTTGAACCCCAGCCGCGCAGCATGAGCGGTGAAATCATTGATGAATTAGCCAACGATATTCAACGCCGTTTCGGTGCATGGTCACTTAAATGTGATGTTACTGGCCGCTATAGTCGCCCTGAGCTTGAGCGCTTAGTGCTCCGTAGCGCCCTGCGTGATGGTGATGTGTTCGGACAGCATGTTATGGGTAAAGTGCCTAAGTTTGGCCACCCAAACGAGCAGGGCACTCAATACAGCATTGAAGCGTTAGAGGCCGACTTTATCCCCTACGAGTTAAACGAACCCGCAAAGCGGGTACGCCAAGGGCTTGAGGTGAACGGCTGGGGCCAAGTGGTTAACTATCACGTATTGCTCGATCACCCAGCGGATCAAGTCGGCTTTCGTTACAAAACCAAAGCGGTACCCGCATCGAGCATGATGCACTTGGGCTTGTTCAAACGTTTGCACCAGCTGCGCGGCGTGTCGATATTCCACGGCATTTTAACCCGCCTAGCCGACATTAAAGACTATGAAGAATCCGAGCGCGTGGCTGCACGGATTGCCGCTGCGCTGGCGTTTTACATCAAGCGTGGCGATGCCAGCATGTTTCAACCAGACCAAAGTGGTGAATCGTCAAGCCGCGAAATCCCTATCGCCCCAGGCATGACCTTCGATGATCTCAAGCCCGGTGAAGATGTTGGGATGATTGAGAGTAATAGACCCAACGTCCATATGGTGGAATTTCGCAACGGCCAAATGAAGGCCGTTGCAGCGGGTAGCCGTGGCAGTTATTCCAGCATTGCCCGCGACTACAAAGGCAGTTATTCAAGCCAGCGCCAAGAGCTAGTTGAGCAAGACGAATCCAACCGCATTATGCAGCAATGGTTTTGTGCTGGCTGGTCGCGGCCTGTGTTCCGCAACTTCTTAAAAATGGAAATGCTCAACAAGCAGGACCCATTAGTGTTGCCGCCTGATCTCGACATCCGCACCTTGTTTGATGCCGTGTACTACGGCCCCACCATGCCATGGATTGACCCACGCAAAGAGGCCGAAGGCTGGGAAATGATGATAGCCGGCAACGCTGCTACCGAGGCCGAGTGGGCGCGAGCCCGTGGCCGTAATCCTGCGGAAGTGAAACGCCAGCGTAAACGCGAGGTGGAATACAACCGCGAAAACCAAATGGTCACGGCCAATGACCCCGACCCGACACTTGGAGAACAAACCAGTGAAGAAAACCAAGATAGCAATAGCGGCAGCAGCGCTAAGCGCAATGCTGCCAAGCGGAGCGCTGACCGCGCCCGCCGCAACGCTGAGCCAGATTAACAACGAGTCTCACCCAAGCAAAAGCTGGTATAGCCTCAAGGCGCAAAACGGCAATGCCGAGTTGATGATTTACGACGAGATTGGCGGCTGGGGTATTACAGCCAAACAGTTTGCCCGTGATCTGCAAGCGCTAGGCAAAGTGGGCACCATTACTGCCCGTATTCATTCGCCTGGCGGCGATGTATTCGAAGGCATGGCGATTTACAACATGATCAAGGGCCATCCTGCGCACAAGGTTTGCTACATCGATGGCCTTGCTGCTTCGATGGCTAGTGTGATTGCCATGGCCTTTGATGAAATCATCATTCCTGAAAACGCCATGATGATGATCCATAAACCTTGGGGCGGAACCCTCGGTGATGCGGATGATATGCGCAAATACGCCGATTTACTCGACAAAGTGGAAGGTAACTTAGTCGGGGCTTATCAACAAAAAACAGGCTTACCCGAAGATGAACTTCACGCCTTATTAGCCGATGAAACATGGTTAACAGGCCGCGAAGCAGTGGAAAAAGGTTTTGCCAACACACTAACCGATCCGCTGCAAATGGCGGCATCACTTAATTCAAAACGTCTTAAGGATTTTACCAATATGCCTGAACATCTAAAAAACCTGTTTGCACCCAAGGGAAACATTCCTTCGACTGCACCAGCACCACAACCCGCTCCTGCGCCAAGTGCTCAGGTTCCTGCTCCCTCAAATCAACCTGCGCCAGCAGCCCAACCCGACGCCGCGACTATTCAAGCGGCGGCGATTGCGTTAAACACTGCGCGCATGAATGGCATTAACACGGCGTTTGCGGCATTCCCGCAACTTGCAGAGTTAAAAAATCAGTGTATCGCTGATGCGACCATTGATGCCGATAAAGCCAAGGACATGATCTTGGCTAAGCTTGGCGAAAACACCACGCCAGCAGCTACCATGCCAAACCGTACTATTATCCACTCAGGTAACGGCAATATCGTTGGCGACTCGATTCGCGCACATTTAATGGCACGTTCAGGCCACGCCAAAGTCGAAGCCGATAATGGTTATTCCAGCTATAACCTTCGCGAACTGGCGCGTGCGTCGTTAGTAGACCGTGGCATTGGTATCGCCAGCATGAACCCAATGCAAATGGTAGGCTTAGCCTTTACTCACAGTTCAAGCGACTTTGGCAACATCCTGTTAGATGTGGCGAACAAGTCTGTATTAATGGGCTGGGAAACCGCCGAAGAAACATTTGAGCGCTGGACCAAGAAAGGCCAGTTAGGTGACTTTAAGATCGCCCAGCGTGTTGGCCTTGGCGACTTTAATAGCCTGCGACAAGTGCGTGAAGGTGCTGAATATAAATACGTCACTGTGGGCGACCACGCGCAACAAATCGCGCTGGCAACCTATGGCGAGTTGTTCAGCATTACACGCCAAGCCATTATCAACGATGATATGAGCATGTTGACTGATATCCCAATGAAGATGGGCTTTGCCGCTAAAGGCACTATTGGCGACTTAGTGTATGCCGTATTAACGCAAAACCCGAAAATGAGCGATGGTAAAGCATTATTCCACGCTGATCACGGCAACTTAGGTGCAGGCGTACCTAGTGTCGCTGCACTTGATGCCAACCGCATGTTAATGCGTAAGCAAAAATCGGGTAATCGCAGTCTCAATATTCGCCCTGAATTTGTGTTGTGCCCAGTCGCGCTTGAAACCACCATGAACCAGATCATCAAGTCCAGTTCAGTCAAAGGCGCCGATGTTAACGCGGGTATTGCTAACCCCATCCAAAACTTTGCCGAAGTGATCGCCGAGCCACGCTTAGACGATAGCAGCGCAGTGCAATGGTTCTTGGCCGCAGGTAAAGGCCGCGACACGATTGAGGTCGCGTACCTCGATGGTATCGACACGCCTTACATCGAACAGCAACAAGGTTTCACCATTGACGGTGTGGCCACTAAGGTGCGTATCGATGCTGGCGTTGCTCCGCTTGATTACCGCGGCTTGGCGAAATCAACCGGCGTGAATTAATAAAGCAGGGCGCTTCGCTGCTAGAACGGGCGGCGCCCTTATAGATTCTAGATTCTAGATTCTAGAGTCTGGTCCCTTCTTTATCTCAAGGAAACCCCATGAAAAATTACATTAAAGATGGCAAGACCATCAGCTTTACTCCCACCGCCGCAGTTGCCAGCGGTGAAGCCGTATTGCTCGGTATGTTGTTAGTGGTAGCTATTGCCGCTATTGCCGCAAATACACAAGGCGAAGCACTCACCGAAGGCGTATTTGAACTGCCTAAAAAGTCCACCGATGTGGTAGCCCAAGGTGTTGATCTGTATTGGGACGATACGGCTAACGAACTCACCACCACCGCCACCGACAATACCAAAGTCGGTAAAGCATGGGTGGCGGCGGGCAACCCATCCACCACGGTTTGGGTGAAGATCAATGCCTAACGTGGGCAAAAACTTTGCCGACCGTGTGAACGGTAAAATGGCACGGGTGTTTCAGCGCTTAGCTGACCCGTGCCAATTTACCCCAGTGGATGGCACCGCGCCATTTGTTCGCCTAGTGAGCTTAGATGATAACCGCACCGATCTTTCATCAATAACAGAATACATTCCTGATATCGTCACCCGCGCTGAGTTCTTACTCAGTGAGGGCGCGGTCAATGTGGATGATACCTTTGCCCTAGGCAGTATTGATGACAGTGGGGCGTTTATCCCCAACGGCCAACAAGGGCGGCTGACCCAGCGCGTGAGCATGGATAGCGTTTGCGTGGCGTTTATTTATATCACGATTGAGGACTAGCTCATGGCGCGGATAAAGATTGAAGGCATGGAGGCGGTAACAAAGGAGCTGAACCGCATCCGTGCCGCCCAAGCACCTGCGATCACCAAAGCCATTATTGATACGGTGCAGTTTGGTAAACAAACAGCTATTGACGCCATCTTTAATAAATATGGATACGTATCAAAAAGCTATGTAGAAAATCTGTTTACCTACAGTATCGACCCACGCAACCTAAAAGGTCATGTTACCGCAAGATTTCGGCCGAGTACCTTAACTCGGTTTGCGCGGCCATTAACCCGTACAGGTAGGCGCGTTGCGTCACGTTCTGACGGGCACATGATCAACCCAATACGCAATGAACCGCATTGGTTTAAAGGTACTTTTACCTTCATTGGTAAAAACGGAAATTTCTTGATGTATCAGCGCTTCCCCGGTCAAAAGTGGCGCACATTTAAACAAGCCAAAGAAGCGGGCAATAAATCCATGTACGGTCCGTCAGTCGCAGGTAGTTTTAGGTCAATACAAAAAGAGATTGAACCGCCCGTTATCCGTTTTCTGCGTGAACGTTACGGCCAGTACAGCGGCACTTAGCCTAGAAATCGTAAGGAATGCCCATGATCCAAGCAATCATCGACCGTTTAAAAACGGTTGAAGGCGCGACCGTGCGCGAAGGTTTTTACGCCCAAGGTGTGGCTAAGGATAAACAATTTATCTTTCTGCAGCCGTTTACCGACGATTTTAAAGCCATAAACGGGATCAATTCATATCGTGATGATCTGGTGCTGCAAGTGGTGGCGGGTATCACGGTGGATAAAACCCCAACACCCACCGCTGATCTTATTAACCTTGTTCGCGCCATTCGCAGCGCGTTTTACAAAGATGAGCGCAATGTCGAAAAGCTCAGCTGGTTGCCCTCGGTGATCTCCTTTAAAGAGCTAGAACCCTGCAAGTACATCATGCCCGAAGCCCATGAAAAACATGGCCTAGCGGTTATCACCCTATCCCTTGTTAATACCGTTAAATTTGGAGACTCACTATGAGTGAAATCGTAACCGAAAGTTATATCGGCTCAGCGATCGTCTATATCGATGGCCGTGATTGTGGCAACGTGAGCGGCGTAAAGCTCGCGATTGAGCAAGAAACCAAATCCCTACCCAACTACCGTGGCGGTGGTGGCTATGCCGACGAAGTCACGCTGATTAAAGCGGTAAAATTAAGCGCCACCTTTTATGACTTTAACAACGAAAACTTAGCGCTAGCTATGCGCGGTAAGATTGATGTATTAACTGCAACACCCGTTGCAGATGAAGAAATTATCGCTGTGCTCGATGGCTTAGCGCAAACCGCAAAAATGATTGATACCAGTATCGCCCCCGTTGTTAAAAATGAAGCGGGCACGACTACCTATGTGCTTGATGAAGATTATGTTGTCAGTGCCGCGGGTATCCGCGCGTTATCGACTGGCGCTATTACCGCAGGCCAAGCATTAACCATTGGCTACACCAGCCAAGCGGGTAATGCGTTGCAGGCATTAACGGAGTCAGGTAAAACCGTTAGCGTAGTGATTGACGGTATTAACGACTCAACCGGCAAACCTTGGATGTTGAAGTTTTATAAATGGAAGCCAACGCCAACCTCAGGTTTAGATCTGGTCGGCACTGACTACGGCAGCTTCGATATTGAAGGTGCGGTATTGGCTAATAGCTCTATTGTTGCGACTGGCAAGTCGAAGTTCTTCGTCCGTAGCGCCGCTTAATCCAAGCTAGCAATAAGAATGAGCAACTATCCGGAAATTCCGGATAGTTGCCTTTCAACTCAGGATTGTCTAACTAACTTAGCACTTTGGCGACCAATCAGCGCGATTTGGGCGATCTGCTCACCTGCGGCTTGTTGGATCTCGATTAACTGCTCAAGCGATAAAAACCGTGGTTCGCGAATATAGTTAACCAACTTTTCGCGCTTGGTGACAAAGTGATCATCATCTAACGGCATAGACGACACGATTTTACCGCCGTCCCATGTAAACAGCATGCGTTGGCGTTCAAACGGGCTTTGAGTACGGCTTAATCTGGCTTGGGCTTCGTTAAAGGCATTAATAAAGTTGATCTTCAATTGCGCGGCTTTAGTACCTGTAAAGCCCATCACCAAAAACATAAAGCCGTCTTTGGTCAGGTGGTAACACTTTAAATCGCGTGTTGCAGTGCCAACTTGTTGATTTTGCACGTTAGCCCAAAAATGGGCTGACGTAAATTCACTGGGAGCTTCGACAATGATCTCGTCAATTTTGCGCAAAACATGGCTGTGCCGTTTGCCAAAATAATCGGCAACGATCAGTGAGTTGGTAATGGTTTGTTGGCCGTTAATAAAAACCAGTTGTGCAGGGTAGTTTTTAGACTGTTGTAGGTTCATGGGTGACACTCCTTGGTTCGAGAGTAATCATCACCGTCAGGGTCTAAACTGAATTGGTGATGAGCTGAGCAAGGTTAGACCTACCGCACCAAGGACGCGGCCCGCCAAATGGCGGCCTCACCCAGCTCACCATAGAAGTGGTGCGCCGAGTCACGCAATAAAAAACCAGCACTAGGCTGGCGACATGATTGCGCCTTGGTTAACTGCGGGGGTCTAATCCCGGCATTGGATTTTGCCAATGCCCGAATAGTATCGCCCCGCCTAGGCGCATTTGTCAATTTACTTATCAGTTAACTGATTTTGAGCATAAGCGCAAAAATGCGCGCATGTACTTAACCTGACACATAAACAAGATAACGTATTGATTTTTCACGTTAGCCAAAAAAATGGGCTGACGCAACCCATCCAATTCCCATGAGTTTACAACCTATTTTGCTGTGGTCGAGTGTTTTCGATCACAGCCGTTTTGCTGCATTTATATGAGGCCAACCAATGAGCTTTAATGATCAAGAAGTCAATCTAACCATCCAAGGTAAGGATCTGTTTTCTGCTGAGGCCAAAAAGTCTGAACAGGCATTACAAGAGTTGGGGCGCGAAAGCGAAAGACTCAATGAGCAATTGGATGATTTAAAACAACAACAAGAAGCCATCCGTGCCATTGACGAGCTAACTGATTCTATTAGTCGCAACGAACAAGCATTTAGCGACAACAGCGTTGCCCTTGATCAATTAAAGCGCGAGCAAAAACAAGCGGCGACTGAGGTAAAAACCCTTGAAACCGCCCAGCGTGAAGCGGCGGCTTCTACCGCTAAAGTTGAAACTGAGTATCAACAAACGGCTGCTCAGTTGGCGCAATATGATAGCCAAGTGGCGGCTACCCGCGCGGAAGTTGAGCGCCTAAGCGCTACCCAAGGCAAAGGCGCACAGGCCACGGCAGCCCAAGCGCAGGCACTGTCAAAGGCTAAGGCTGATTTACAACAGCTTGAAACCACACAACGCAGTACGGCTGCTAGCGCTGAAAAGCTTAGCCAAGAACTCGAACAGGAGCGCCGCGGCCTTAATCAATTAAACACCGCTGTTGATGAGGCCAGCCGTAAAAAGGCTGACTACGCACTTAAGGTGAAAACTGCCAGTAGTGAACTGACTCAACTTGGCACCTCTGTCAATCGCAATAAGCAAGAGCTCGGTAAGCAGCAAGCCGTGTTGCAAAAAGCTGGCGTGGATATGGAACGCCTTGGCGATGCCAGTAAAGAGTTAAAACTAAAGCAAGCGGCAGCAGAACAAGCACTTAAAGGCGTGAATGAAAAGCTAACTGTGCATAATGCCTTGCTGCAAAACAATAAAACAGTGGCAGTAGCCGCTAACACTCAAACGGCATTAACCACCAAAGCGGTGCAAACCTTAGCTAAGGCTTATGCGGCATTACTTACCGCTCAGCAAGCCGTGACCGCGGTTAAAAGTGGCGTTGAAAACTACGGTGAGTTAGAGGCCGCTATTACCAAGGTGGAAAAAACCACAGGTAACGCCCGTGAAACTGTGGTGAAAATGGCCGCTGAGCTTAAGGAGCTTGGCGAAAAGGTTACTCCAACCAGTACCAATGAATTGCTACGCATGGCCGAAGTGGCTGGGCAATTGGGTACTAAGTCCACAGAGGATATTCTTAATTTAGTTGCGGCTGCCGATGCGTTGGGGTTATCGACGAACTTAGCCGGTGACGAAGCGGCCACTATGTTGGCGCGCATTCTAGGGATGACCAATGAAGGCATTCCGCAAATTCAAAATTTATCGTCTTCAGTGGTGGCGCTCGGTAACGATTTTGCCGTGACCGAAGCCGATATCGTACAAATGACTAAAGAATTAGTCTCTGGCACCCGCGAGATTAACTTAGGCAGTGCGGCAGCAGCGGCCTTTGGTGCGACCTTAGCCGAATTAGGCCAGCCTGCAGAACGTTCGCGCACGGCAATACAACGCCTTGGTGCTGAGATTAATAGCGCCAGTAAAAAGGGTGGTGACTCACTTGAAACCTTAATGAAGATCACGGGGTTAACTGCCAAGCAAATTGAACAAGATCTTGGTGATGCGCCTGAAAAGGTGTTAGTTAAATTCCTTGAAGGGTTACAAAAGGTTAAGGCCGAAGGCGGATTAGTCTCTGATGCCCTTAAATCGATGGGCATTGATGGCACTGAGGCGACAGGTGTACTCAGTGTATTAGCGGATGGTACAGATCGTCTAAAAGTTGCATTAGAGCTAAGTAATAAAGCCTATGCCGCTGGCGATTACCACATGAAGGAAGCGATTAAAGCTTATGCAACACAAGAGTCAGCATTAGGTCGTCTATCTAACAAATTCCACACCTTAACTACCGATATTGGGCAAGCGTTTTCGTATGATACTGATCTTGCAATTCGTGGTGCAGGTGATGCCATCGATAAGGTGCGGGAGGATGTTGTTAATTTGGTAGAAAGACTACCAGAATTAGTTAGCGGTTTTGTGGAGCTCGCGAAGGCAGCCAATGATTTTGTCGAGACGTTCTCTGACGACAAGGTAGGCCTATTTGAAAAAGCATTCGATAGAATAAAGCTCGGTGTTAATTCACTGGCTTTACCGCTTAGCTTCATAACGCTTAGTGCGCAGCAAGCAGCATTGGATTTTACAAAGCTTAAAAATAAAGCTGCTGAATTTTTCGGTTTAAAAGTAGACACCACATTCATCGATAAGCTTCAAATAAAGATGAGGGAGCTTGAGCAAAATCTTGAAAATAATTATAAGGATATGGCTAATGCTGCTGCCCGTATGGCGGGTGAATCTTCAATTGCGTATGAAAAACTGCTAGATGCATCAGATAAATATAAAGGTGCAATTAATAAATTAAGTACAGAGCAGCAAGCTAGTTTAAAAAATATCATTGATGGTAATAAATATAATGCTGATTCTGAAAAAATATACCGTGACTTAACTTCAGCTATTGTACTTGCCAATCGTGAGCTTGAACTTGAGGCCGAGTTTAAAAACAAAGCTGCTGAGGCGAGTAAGAAAAAAGCCGAGGCAGATAAGCAAGGTGCTGATGCTGCGAGTGCGCTTGCCGCTAGTCAGTCCGAGATAAACATATCCACAGGCCAGTATTCCATCACAGTGAAGGAGGCTATGGCTCGTCAAGCTGAGTTAAATCAGTTACACGAGAAAGGGATTCTTTCAACTGAAACATTGAATAACATGACTGCGCTGCTTTATGCATCGGTCAATAATTACAGCATAGCTGTTGATAACAGTAATACTAAAACCCTCACGCAAACGGAATTAACATCTGCATTTATCAGTAAGCGTAAAGAGTTACAAACTCAGTACGAAAAGGGTTTGCTGACTGAAAAAGAACTCAATATATCACTGCAAGAGTTAGCTGCATCACACACTAAAGCCGTTGATCAGTCGAACAAATCCATTGCTGCGACAGGGTTGTTGTCTGATGCCCAGTTAGACTTGCAAGAAAAAATATTAAGGACCGAGAAAGAGGTTCGTGATCTTGAAGCCGCCTTAAAAGATGAGAACAAAGCCACGGCTGAACTCACCCTTATAAAAGCTAAGTTGGCAAAGGAAGAAGCCAACCTTGCTGATCTGAAGCGCGAGTCTGTTGAGCTATCCAAGATAGAGAACGCGACCTATGTTGAACTGTTGATATTGCAGCGTGACTATGAAGCGCAGCTTGAAGCATTGGATCGAAATTTCAGGGCGGGTTTATTAACTAAGCAAGAGTACGATGCTCAATCACAAATACTCAAAGGGACGTTGAGTGAAGTCAATAAAGTGGTGGGTGAAAGCAGTAAAAAGACAGATGAAAATACCGAGGCAACGAAGGAAAACACTAAGGCCACTAAGGATAATACTGCCGCTGGTATTGAAAATGCTAAAGTTATCGCGGAACAATTAAGTACGATTGATGACTTTAGGGGAAGTGCTGCCGCCACTCGTGATGTGATTGTTTCGCTGAATACCGAATACGATTACTCAAATGCCACTATCCAAGCAATGACCGAAAGGTTAGCGCAATTGGATAATCAAATTGCGGGTGCTGATCAAAAACGCGAACGACGTGAAATCAATAATGCCATTCGGATGCGTGATTGGGTCACTCAAATCGAGAGCGGCTCACTCAGCTTGCAAGAGCTAGGTGAACTTGCTGATCTCGCTAATAACTCTGTTGTAAGGCTTTCTGACAATCAGCTTGTTCCGCTCAACAAAGCGATCGATGAAGCCCGTTCACGCTTTAGAGAATTGGCTGATGAAATTAATAAAACCACAATGGATATTCAAGACCGGCTCGATACCGCTTTGGGCAACCAGAAGGATATTGCTGAGCGTAAGTTTGCTAGTGAGCTAAAGGAAGTGAACGATTTAATCACCACAGCTCAAGCATACGGTGATAGTCAGCTCATCAATAAACTGCAAAAAAGTCTTAGTGATCTTAAGCAGGCACAAGACTTAGAACGTAAGGCCCTGCAGGCCCAGCAAGCAACCGATAAGCAAAGCGCTGCCGAGGCGAAGAAGCAAGCCGAAGCCAGTGCCGCGGCTGCTAAAACTACCGCTCAAAATCAAGCAACCGCTACCGTTAACACGCAAGCCAATACCCAAACCAGCACGCAATCTGTGGCTAACACTTCAGATATGCAAGTGCTGCAACTGCAGGTTGGCAATAGCACCTTTAACGCTCAAATGAAGCGCAGCCTCGTCACTGAATTGATGAACGAGATCAAACGTCTGCAATCTGTTGGCGGTTAGCCAATCCTGTTATTCGCCCCATTTAATCAAAGGTCCTTATGACAACCATCGATGAGAACGATATCGCGGTGGATTTGCTGTGGCTAAACCGCGACAACACGCCCCGCGTTGCGGCCAACATGAAGCGCGCCTTAAACGGCGCACCATTGGTGCAGCAAACCATTATCCCAGCGGGTATTGCCATGGAGTTAGGCACCAAATCTGGATGGATGCTGCGCACTGAGTTTGAACAATTAAAAGCCCATGCCGCCATCACGTTAACCGCCTTCACGTTGGCCTATGAAGGCACCAGTTACAACGTGGTTTGGGATAACACTGCAGGCTCGCCTATAACGGGTGAGGATTTATTTGACGAAGTTGGCGGGTTTGAAAAGCTCACTAACGTGGTTCTTAAGTTTATGACTTTATAGGCTATCTATGGCAATCTCTCGCGCAGATTTAAAAGTATTCAAACCCGAGCAATTGGGCTCAAGCGATGATGCGGGTGGACAACGTACCAAGCTGGCGGTGGAGTCTGGCAAGCTAAACGAACTATTTCGCGCCATTTCAGACATAGATCACGCGCAATCAGCGGTTGATATTGTGAAGTGTTACCCTGCACTCGATACCCCTGACACATCAATTTTGCTCGATGGTCATGTGTTCATGAGCCAAAAGCCAACCGATAATCTAGTCAGTTTATTGATTGCCGAGGCCGCTACGCTTGATGATGCCGACCGCATGACCGATATGGTTGAGATTCTGGAATCATCCGTTCGTGCTGGCCAGTTGATCCGCAATCGCTTAATTGGTTTTCTGGAAGGGCAAGATTCCTTTCCTAAGTCGTATCTGCAATCTAGTTATCTATTTAATGGTACTGAGTATTGGTCGAACGTCACATTACTGCAGGGACAAACCGTTGTTATTTCTGTTGAGTATCCTGGCGCCGAAAGTGCACTTTACCCACGGTTTGAGCATTTCTGCCAAATTCAAGAAACGGTTACTGGTGGTCCCACAGGCATAGTGAAGTTTAAACCTGCCATTCCGTTTATCACACCTAACTACGATATAACAATCAACGGTGAGTCGGGCTGCACTAAGTTACGCTACACCAGTGATAATGACGGGATTAAATATCATGGCGTAACCAAACTTACTGCCGCCTCAGCAACCAATACTTTAGCTGTTGAATCGACTCAAACGGAATTGCTGCCAAAAGTAAAAACGATTAATCCACTGACAGGTAAAAGTATTGTTGAGGGCGGCAGTGGTGATGTGCCAAGTACCGTTATCAAAAATAACGTTTCACAGCCTTATATCTATGGTCAATTTACCTATATTTTTGAAGTATCTGATATTTTAAATAATGACTTTGTTAATGAGGTACTGGGTTTTAAGCCGCGCCTGACGGCCTCAAACTTTTCCTATTGGAATATCAGCGTCACAGGCACAACTATCACAGCGAATACCTCTAGCCTTATACCTGGTTTAGACACGCTGACAATTGAATACGTCTCCGCTGCAAAATATGGCTTATATAGCAGTGCCACCACATTCCCTGATTTTAAAAAGATATCACTCGGTACCACTAAAATGGTGCTGACATTTTTAAATACTGCCCATGGCAGTGTCAGCATGACAGAAACATCTAGCGGCAACTTTGTCAGCGGTGGTGTGCGTTTGGCACAGCTTGATTACCATACTGGCGCAGTCACTAAGTTCCTTGATGCCCGTGGTGACTTCACTGTGCATTATGACTGTCTGATTGAGGAATCGACTTCCTCAGCCAATACCGTCAGCTTTGCGCTCGCCACCGACAGCCCAATTTATGACACCTTTTATGTCACCATTAGCAACGCTGCAGGTGACACCCTGTTATCGGGCTCAAGTGACAGCGCAGGCGTGATCACCGGCTTAGGAATTAGTGGCAATATCACGGATTCAAATGTGCAGTTAACCTTTAGCCAAGCTGTAGATTTAACCACGCTGCGCTATGACATTAGTGAGACTGTCACACTATCACCGCCACCCGAACTATACGGGCTTAATCCACTGCGGATTAAAAACGGCGGTGTGGTGAATGCGTTTACTGCGTGGAACACCGTATCTGTACAGCACACTGAATTACAAGTGGTTAGCAGTCCCGCGCCAGCCCAAACCTACAACGCTCGCGCTAATGCGCGCTTTGTCGATATTACCGATGCTGAGGGTAAATCACTTTGGACGCTGACTAATACCCATTACACATGGGTTAAAGCAACAGGTGTTGTCACTATCAATAGCGATTTTACGGGCTTTACTGCGCCATTCGTTCTGACCGATACCATTGGCGAGATTGCGCTAGTGACAGACGTACAAGCACAGGCATTAATACTGGCATCGCCATTAAGCCAAACTTATCCAATCGGTGCCAATGTATCGAGTGTGCAAAATTTGGGTGACTTACAGGCCCGTATCGGCACGGTGCGGGATATGAGTGCGTGGGCTAACAATTGGGACCTCGATGGCGCACCAGCCACTGGCAACATGAATACTGTTGATTTCCCAATCGAGGTCCGTAACGACACTGCAGTAAACGAGGACTGGGTGTTGATCTTCACCTCAGCAACTGCATTCCGTTGTGTTGGTCGCCGCCTCGGTCAAATTGCCACGGGCGATACGATTAATGACTTTGCCCCCGTCAACCCGCTAACCCTGCAGCCGTACTTCATTATTCGTTCTGGCGCATTTGGTGGTGGCTGGCAAGCGGGCGAGGCCATTCGTTTTATGAGTTATGCCGCAAGTAAACCCGTGATGCTATTGCGCACAGTGCAAAGCGGTCACAGTCAAATCACTACAGACCGCGCAGTGCTCGCGTTCCGTGGCAACGAATCTTAATAGGGGTATGCAATGGGATTACCAGTAACCGTTTATCGTTACACTGATGCAGGTGCACCGCAATTGGTCAACTCGTCAGCGTCAGAGTGGATTACTATTCTTAAAAAATGCTTGGTTGAAGGGTATGGCTCTAAAGCTCCACTCGGTTGGACTGTTGCATTCGAAGATGCTCTAAATTTTAAAATCGCATTTCGCAATACAACATTAAATGGTGGTAGTGGTGGTTATTTCCAATTCAATGGTCCAAATACTGCAAATGCTACTTGCACATTAAGATGTGCGGCATCTATGGCGGCATTAGATTCGTTTATAAAGCAAGTGCCAGCACGTGGTTTACAAGGCCAAACTACGTATCGTGGGTGGGAAATAATAGGTACATCAAGAGGGTTTTATTTAATATTGCATCGTACCAACAACCTGTTAATGTCAGATTCAACTTCCACCTCCACATATATATATTTTCAAATGTACTTTATTGGTGATATTGACTCATTATATGCAAACGACCAGAGTTTGTTCACACTGGTGAGTGGTACAAATGGTGCCGCAACAACGAATTCATTTGGAGTGAATCACCTTACAAGATATGCCACATTTTATGATACTGATGCAGGTGCGGGTAGTGCCATTGAATATAGTGCAATCGCCTTTTTCCCAATGATTGCCAACACTGCATACAACGTAAATGCCGAAACAGCAGGTTTACAACATATATTGTCACCTGTAACACTAACGTGTAGTAATACAACAACAGACAGGAATGGTGTGTTAGCACCTAGTAGTCTTATCACACCACTTGCTAGGGCAAGAATACCCGGATTGTATCAGTCATCGTGCATGGGTTATCGTAACGATAATTGGCCCATTGATGTACCCATGAACAGTGTAATGCACACATTATTACGGTCCAGTTATGCACCTTCATTATGGATTAACATGGTGTCATGGTATGAGTAAATCACTGTCAATTATCGTTGCAAGGGATAGGGCTATTAATCAGGCAGTGGTGGATATTGATGCCGACCCTGATGCCGAACGGTTGTTGGTCATAAATCGGGTTAATGGGGACGTATACCACAATTTTAAATATGAAACCAACCGCTTATTAAAATTCAGGGTACCCATTGAACATCTAGTGAATACAGATTTATTGGTTGGTATCATGGATGATAATCTAACGTATAATGCTAAGTTCGTTGATGGTGTACAGGCCGAATTAATAGACGGCAACCTTGCGAATATTAGACCATGACAGCAATAACACTACGGTTTGACACACCTTGGTTGAATGCGGTTAGCCCGCTAAAAATCAGGTTTATTGACGCCCCCATTATTGTTGATAATTCATTTGGTATCGAGTGTGGATTCAGTTGGTTTACGCTCGATGCAGTTGAACAAAGGTTGATGTTGTCTGAGTTCTCAAGTGATATTGAATCTAAAATTGAATCGCCGTGGGAAAACTACAACGCCGATGAAGTTGTAATAGAATCACCATGGATATCCAACATTGCAAACGATTCAGTTTTATCAATCAATTGGTTATTCAATCTAGATACTCAAACAAACACCAGCATTAATTGGTCGCTGCCAATCGATCATCAAATCACATTAAGCGTTAACTGGGTTGTACCCGATGATCATCAAATACAATCCTCAATCAACTGGCTGGATATTGCCGCGCACCAGTTGCACACTGCAGTCACATGGATAGATGGTCAAGAGCAAGATAGCTCGTTGATGATTCAGTACCGTGGCATTGTGGTCGATGATGAAAAGTCGATTAAATGGGGCTTCCACGAACCGCGCTGGGTTTGCTCTACCAAGTACCGCCCACCTGTTGGTAAAGTCACGCTTCGATTTAATGAGCCATTATCTACACAACCAAACCCTATTGTTTTACGGTTCACGGCCTCACCGAACGTGTGCTACTGGGACGATGGCGGCGGCCTCATTGATGCTAACCCACCATTACCCAATATCGATTTTAAAATTCCGATTGAACCACAAATCCGCAGGTACTACTTAATGCAGCCAACGATCACATGCGTGCGAGTATCAGACAGTTTACCGATTGTGATCACCAGTGTGAGCATTAGCCAAAGCCGTGGGCAGTGGGCAATGTCGGTTAGCCTTGAGTTCTCAAGCCGTATCGATGCGCAGCGCGCCCACAATGAACTATTGCTGATCACCATCAACGGTTATGAGTTTTATGCCATTGCCGAGCAACCAAGCGCTAGCAAAGCCTTTGGTGTTGAAACCCACAGCAGTACAGGCCGATCACGCGCCGCAGAACTGTCATCGCCTTACCTTTTGCCAATCAGCTACACCAACACTGTCTTGCGCAGCCTTGGCGGTATTATCGCTGATCTGTTGCAAAACACAGGCTGGACTGCAGAGCTTAGCGGGATACCAGATTTTAGCGTCCCTGCAGGCGCGTTCAGCGTGGGTAACAAGTCACCGATCGACGCGATTAACGAAGCAGCAAGCCAATTGGGCTGCATGATCTTAGCGGATGATGCCACCCGTAAATTGACTATCATTCCCCGCTGGCCAACTGTGCCGTGGGAAATGGCAACCGCGGTACCGGACCTAACAGTGCACGATGCCGTGATCACCAATTACAGCGAATCAGTCTCCCGCAATCCGTTGTGTGATGTAGTGTGGTTACGTGGTGAACAACAAGGGATTAGCGCGAAGGTGAAACGCACCGGCAGCGCGGGCAATATTCCCGCAGCTGATATTAGCGCCCAGTTGATCGTAGATAACCAAGCGGCTCGCATCGCCGGCACCAATGCGCTGGCAGATACAGGCGACAAGTTGAACGTCACGCTATCCTTGCCCGTCATGGTTGATTTGCCACCCGCAACGCCTGGCATGTTGATTGGTATTCGTGAAGGTACCGAAGTCTTTAAAGGAACGTGTGACAGTTGGAGCATCCGCGCCAGCGTCAGTGATCGCGGTGATATCGATATTGAACAATCCATTACAGTGATCCGCTCAATCGCGTAACTCTGCTAACAGCCAGCGAGGCATCATGCTTAAACAACTTCAAACAGCGTTAGTATTGCCACGGATGATCATGACTGTGGATGCCGTAAACGCCGATGGCACCGTCACAGCCAGCAGTGCCAGCGGCCACACTATCCGCGCCATTGGCTCAGGAACGGTTGGGGATCACATCTACGTACAAGACGGCAGGGTGCTAGGAACTGCACCCGATTTGCCATTTGTGGAGATAGAGGTTTAGGTAAAGTGTTTACTCACCATGAACTTCAATGGTGTAACGCTGAATATCTTGATAACTATGGCTCTTCTTAACACCACATCCCTCTTCAACATATCCAACTTCATCGAGGAAGATCCCTGCAGTATTACCACTAATCACTTTTCCTTTAGCAACTAGATTTCCATCTTCAGTTAAAGTAATCACTTTGCCATCAAGCTGGCCTTTTGAATATTCAGTCATGTCAAATCCTTATTTAATGAGTTTAAACATCCTTATCATGCAACCGCTTAGGGAATAGCTCGGTATACACTTGCCACAGCGTATTGATATTCCTATGGCCTGTCACCTGCGCCACTTCATCAATGCTATAGCCCTTCTCAAATAGTCTACTGGCGCCTTCACGCCTTAGGTCGTGATAGCGTAAATCTTCAATTCCCAAATCGTTGCGCACCCGCTGAAACCCTGCAGTAACACTGCGCTCGTTGTAGGGGAAAACCCGCGCATCATTCCTCGGCTGCTTTTGCAGTATCTCCCACGCCCCACCTAGCATAGGCACCAACATGTGATTCCCCGCTTTTTTGCGCGGGTCCTTACGGTCGCGAACGATCACGGCCTTTTGTGCCTCATCTACATCGTCCCATGTTATCCGGCACACTTCACCAATACGCATGCAACTCAGTATCGAGAAATCCAGCAAATCAATATAAGGGATGTGTGCAGCCCGTTGAGCTGCCCTTGCAGCTAATCCAACTTTTAACATCTCAATCTCATCCGTAGTCGGTCTGCGCGAACGCTTCCCCGATTTAGCGATCAAGTCTTGGCTATACAGCGCATCGTAAGCCTCAATAACCGAAATTTGTGAAACCTCGTGCCCAAAGTTTGATTTAGCGATTCGTAGCAGCCATCGGATCACGCTTACATCAACGGCAATGGTCGATGGCCCTGTGCCTGCACTGCGCCGTAATTTACAGTGGTCGATGATGTGGTGCGGCTTAATATCAGTCAGATTCAATTTAGCAATATCGCAATCCGATAACAGCCGTAAACAAAAGCGCTTCGAACGACCAATGCTGCTGTCGATGTTTTCATCTGTCAGGGCTTTGCTGATGATGCTGCCCAATGTAACAGGAGCCGTATCCTCAGTCGCAAACCCGTTCGACTCAATATCAATCACCCGCTCTTTACCCCATGCCTCGGCAGCGGCATATTTGGTAAAGGTACGTTGCTCCGTGTATAATATTTTGCCGTTTTTCTTTACACGAACTAGGCAGCGATGCCGCACAGTACCGTCGGCTTTTTCACGTTTTTGAATGCTATAAGATGCCATGTTTTTTGGTTCCCCGAACCCCTCAGTCCAATCCATTGTGGATCACTATAGGTTCCCCGAGCAATGCAAAACATGCAAAAACGTACAAAAATTAGCAAAAATATTAACTTTTCGGATTGTAATGAATTTAGATAAAACCCAACAACACCAAGGTTTAGCGCCTAAAACCCTCGATCGCACCTTTTCCATTGCGCCCATGTTGGATTGGACGGACCGTCATTATCGTTATTTTGCACGTTTGATGTCGGCTAATGCTTTGTTGTATACGGAAATGGTGACCACAGGGGCGATATTGCATGGTCGTGGTGATTACTTGGCGTATAACCAAGAAGAACATCCTTTGGCGTTGCAGTTAGGTGGCTCTAATCCCTTAGATTTGGCTCGTTGCGCTAAACTCGCTGCTGAGCGTGGCTACGATGAAGTTAACCTTAATGTGGGTTGTCCTTCCGATCGAGTGCAGAATGGTCGCTTTGGCGCGTGTCTGATGGCGGAACCTGAGTTAGTGGCTGAGTGTGTTGACGCCATGAAACAAGTCGTTGATATTCCTGTGACTGTGAAAACGCGTATCGGAATTGATGAACAAGATAGTTATGCGTTTTTAACCCAGTTTATTGATGTGGTCAGTGCAAAAGGGTGTACGGATTTTACTATCCATGCGCGTAAGGCGTGGCTTCAAGGGTTAAGCCCAAAAGAGAATCGCGAGATCCCGCCGCTCGATTATGAGCGTGTGTATCAACTTAAGCGTGATTATCCTGCACTTAATATTGGTATTAATGGCGGCGTAACAACTCTCGAGCAAGCACAAATGCATTTAGTGCAGCTTGATGGAGTAATGATGGGGCGCGAGGCTTATCAGAATCCTTATATTCTGACGCAGGTGGATCAAATATTGTGTGGCAGTCAAAAAGCAGTGATTAGCCGCGAGGCTGTGATTGAGGCTATGTTGCCTTATATTGAAGCGCATTTGCAGTCTGGTGGGCGACTTAATCATATTACTCGCCATATGATCGGGTTATTCCAAGGCTTGCCGGGTGCCCGTGCGTGGCGTCGTTATTTGAGCGAAAATGCCCATAAAAACGGCGCTGGGATAGAAGTGGTAAAGCAGGCTTTTCAGAATATTCAGGCTGAAGTTGTAGAGTAATTCCACTCGACTTAAAAGATGGTGAAATTTACTAATTTGAGTAGTATTTTTCACCACTTGTTATTTTTCAATCCATCCCTATATCTCATCTTGTCCACATAAATTTTTTTAAAATGATTAAAATCATAATCTTAATAATATTTTTATAAGTTGGCACGCAGTTTGTAATACTCCTTTCGTCAAGTTAATTAATCGAAAGGGATGCCATCATGTTTACGTTAACCATTAAAAAATCAGTACAAATGAGTGTGTTATTAGGCGCGTTAGTCGGTAGCGTTGCAGCACACGCAGAAGCCGCACCAATATCAGATGTTGTGGGAACTATTGAGCAAACATTAACTGCGCAGACACAGGAATTGTTCGTCAGTGTAAAGCGTGAATTTGTGATGTCATTGCAAACACAACTGGCTGAAAGTATTTATGACTTCAACAGTCAACTTAGCTTAAACGCTGAAAATAAAGGTGAATCGGCAGGTGTCGATGAATATAGCGCTAAGTAAAGGATCTGCTTATGTGGTTTGTAGCACCTTTGATGACATTGCTACTGTTACCTGTAATTAGTCTTGCGTTGTCTTCAGGCATTATTTGCTGGTTTCAGTGGCATAGTGTTAGTGATAAATAAGTTAGCGATCAACTGAGCCGAGGTTTTAGATGAAACGATTAAAAGTGCGTATGGAGAGTCCAGAGCGGTTAGTGTGTGGTGTTGCCGCTGGTATGGCATGGAAATTTGGTTGGTCTTGCTTTTGGACTCGAGTGGTGTGGGCTGGCGCTACCGTATTTATGCCTGGCGTGAGTTTGTTGATTTACTTTGTTTTAGCACTGTTAGTTGATCAATGGAAAAAACCAGCCTAATCATGCAGTGATGGCTGGTGTTCGATGAGCTAATAAGTGGCTTTTTTTGATTTAAAATGATGCAGTTAAACCTATCAACAAGAGGGCACTTTGACCCTCATGCGAAAATGTATGTGTATACTGCCTTGCAGACTACTTTTTCAAAAAAGCCTGAAATTTGCTTTTGGCTTCATCACTTTTTAGCCTAGCGCTAAATTGTTCAAGTTCTTGGTGCATTTGGTGTTGTACACGATTTTTATGCGGACGCATTAATTGACGTGTGATTTGTAGTGCTTGTGGCGGTTGATTTGCCAATTTTTTTGCCTGAGATAATGCATAACTGAGTAAATCTTCATGGGCCACAATTTCGTTGATCATATTGAGTCTATGGGCCGTCTCGGCATTAAAACTTTCACCAAGTAGCAGTAACTCAGCCGCTTTTTGATAACCAATGAGTTCTGGTAAGAGTAGGCTAGCCCCCGCTTCCGGCACGAGAGCCAAGTTGACGAAGGGAAGTTGAAATTTCGCCGTGTTGTCAGCGTATACCAGATCGCAATGTAGCAGTACGGTTGTACCTATACCGACGGCGGCACCAGAAACAGCAGCCACCAGAGGTTTTTTGAGTTCGAGTAGACAAAATAAGAAACGTACTGCGGGATGATTTGGCCCTAAGTCACTATTTTTCAAAAAGTCAGCAACATCATTGCCTGAGGTGAAACAATTATCTTGGCCATGGAGCATAAAGGCACGAATGTCGTTGTCTGCTTCACCTTCGATCAGGTATTCTGTCAGTTGTTTATACATATTAAGATCAAGTGCATTGCGTTTATCAGGGCGATTAAAGCTAATAATACGCACGCCCTGATCATCCTGAACCTGTATATGACTCATGGGTTGTTTCCTTTACGACGACATTGGGTAGACATGGAGTTTAAGACATTGAAACCAATATTCAAACAGCTGTTTAATTGTCTAGTTTTATCTTGTGCATCATTTTCAGCGTTGGCGAACGTAGTCATGACTGAAGGTCATATACGCGCCATGCCTGAGACAGTACCAAATACTGCCGCTTACTTTACGCTTGAAAACCACACAGATAAAGCGATTCGTCTTATCGGTGTCAGTACGACTGTGGCAAAGGATGCCCAATTACACACGATTATCGAAGACCAAGGCATGGTGAAGATGCGCCATGTTGAAGGTTTTGACATCCCCTCCCATGGCACATTAACGTTAACGCCGTCAGGGGATCACGTCATGTTGCTTGGCTTAAAAGCGCCATTGGTGTTAGAGCAACAAGTTGAACTGCAATTAGAGTTTGACGGTGGCGAGAAAATGGCAATTACCCTGCCTGTTAGTAAAGCAGTAGAAAACGCCGCAGAGCAAGAGCATCATCACCATCATTAAGGAGTCGCTTGATGCAAATTACATGGAAAAAAGTTACCGGGGTCGGTTTATTTTTAGTATTAATCGGTTATGGCGTGAGTGTATGGTGGAGTATCGAACCGGATCCGATTAGCCCTCAACAATTAACAGCATCCAATAAGAATATTGTTGGATACGCTACTACTACATCGCTAATCCTCACAGTCGAAAATTTACTCGATAAGCAAGGTGGTTGGTTATCAAACGATGTGATGCCACCTTCCATCTTCATGGATAATATGCCCGCATTTGAATATGGTGCTTTGGAGCAAGCCCGTGATTTAGCTTTGATTATGCGTAAAGAGTTTAGCCGCTCACAGTCACAATCTGCGGCGGACAAAGATTTAGGCGAAGCCCAATCTAAGCTCAATATTGACCACACTAGCTGGTTAGTACCCAGTGCCGAAAGCGAATATCGCGATGCAATCAAATTGCTGAAGCTTTATCGTGCCCGCATGATGGACCCAAATAATCAAGATGCACAGTTTTATGCCCGTGCTGACAACCTTAATGAATGGTTGAAAGAAGTGCAGAAACGTCTGGGCAGTATGTCGCAGCGTTTATCTGCCAGCGTTGGCCAAGAGCGCTTAAATACAGACCTAGCTGGTGACAATTCGGCGCGTCAATCAACCCCAAATTTGACCAGCCATCAGGTAAAAACCAGTTGGTGGAAAATTGATGATGTCTTCTATGAGAGCCGTGGTGCTTCATGGGCGTTGTTGAACTTTATGCGCGCAGTTGAAGTTGACTTTGCTGACGTATTGAAGAAGAAAAATGCTGAAGTAAGCCTAAGACAGATCATTCGTGAACTGGAAGCGACTCAGCAAACTGTCTGGAGCCCTGTTGTGCTTAATGGCAGCGGTTTTGGCTTAGTCGCTAATCATTCATTGGTTATGGCTAACTATGTATCCCGTGCGAATGCCGCGGTGATTGATTTAACGAACTTGCTATCTCAAGGTTAATTATGAAAAAAACTCTCCTCGCCAGTGCGGTATTAGGATTCTGTATGGCCTCATCTGCCCAAGCGGCAACTGTGGTTGGTTTTACGATTGGTGGTGATTACTGGCGCGCCGATACTAGCGGTACTTTTGCTGATAAAGGTCAACCACAACAAACATTTGATTACAGTTCATCTGCTCAAGGCAGTTATTGGATTGCAGTTGAGCACCCATTGCCATTTGTCCCTAATATTAAAATCCGTGAAAATAGCCTAGATCAGAAAGGCGGCATGTCGGATGCTGATTTCAACTTCAATGGTCATGATTTTAACGGCAATGTTACTACTTATACTGATTTGAGTAACACAGACTTCGTGCTGTACTACGAAATATTGGACAACGACATAGTGTCATTGGACCTTGGTGCTGCATACAAGTTAATGAATGGTTCACTGCGCGTGCAAGATCCTGGTCACCCTGAAGAGAAAGATGTCGATAGCGGTATTGTGATGGGTTACGCCAGTACGCATGTAGGTATGCCTGGCTTAGGCTTGTACGGTTTTGCTGATTTGATGCAGGGCGTCAATGAGTCAAGCGTGCACGACTATGCTATTGGTTTAGGTTGGCAATTTGATGGTTTGGCCGTCGATACCCGTGTACGTGTAGGCTACCGTGAATTTTTATTCGATGTGAGTAATTTCTCGGGTGTGAGTGCTGATACTAAATTTAAAGGTTATTTTGCGGGTGTTGAAATCAACTTCTAATTTTGTTGATTTTTAACTTTTAAGCATAAAAAAACCGCCAAATGGCGGTTTTTTATATTTAATGACTGAGAGCGTTGTTACTGTGCAATCAAGCCATTATTGATGGCGATAACATCATCTTCATTCAATGTACCCGCAGCTTGCTTTAGTGCAATAACTGAGTTGATGTAGCTATAGCGCGCATCGGATAATTTACGTTTTGAGTCGTACAAGTCACGGGTACGGTTCAAAACATCAACGATAGTACGAGTACCCACTTCGAAACCCGCTTGAGTGGCTTTTAGGGCACTTTCTGATGAAATAACCGATTGCTCATAAGCTTTGATTGAGCTGATAGAAGCGCCTACGTTGTTGTAGTTATTACGAACGTTTTTCACTACACCACGGTAAATTTGCTCAAGCTTTTCACTTGCTTCAACATACTGGAATTGTGCTTCATTAACTTGTGAGCTGACTTTAAAACCTTCGAAAATCGGAATGCTTAAGTTGACACCAACGCTGACATTATCAAAATCAGGTTCGTTGAGATTACCCATTTTTTGCTCAAGACCTTTGTTGTAACCGGCATTTAAGCTTAAAGACGGCATGTGGCCTGCTTGATAAAGCTTAATGGTCTCTTGGGCAATATCTTTACCAATACGTTGAGTCATTAAATCAACACTATTGGTTTCAGCAATTTTTAACCATTCGCTAGATGACGTTGGCGCTGGCGTAACGGCTGAGAAACGGTTGGTATCTAGCACATTAATCGTCTTGTGATCGATGCCAGTGATTTCACGTAAGGCTTCATAACTATTGGCGAGCGTGTTTTCGGCTAAAATTTCAGTGGCTGAGGCTAAGTCATATTGCGCTTGAGCTTCATGCACATCGGTAATCGCGGTTAAACCCACTGCGAAACGTTGTTTAGTTTGTTCAAGTTGACGCTCGATTGCGCGTTTTTCTGCACCTTGGAACTCGTAGTTGTCTTTCGCCGTTAATACATCGAAATAGGCTTTAGTGATACGAGTAATCAAGTTTTGTAATGCGGAAGCATAAGCGGAATCAGCTTGAGAAGCGGCTTTCTCAGCAAGACTTAAACCAACCCAAGCACTGTGATCATAGATGACTTGATTTAATTTCAGGCTACCTACTAGACCACTTGCATCATCCTTCGGATCATTCCAAGCTTTGTCATAACCGACGTTTGCACTAATGGTTGGCAACAGCGGAGCGCGGTTTTGCTCGATTTTCTCAAACAAACCATTACGCTGGGCTTGGGCTTGCAATACGAGCGGGTCGCTGGTCAGTGCTTGCTGATAAATTTGCAACAAATCATCTGCTTGCACCGCTGAAGCGGAAGCCGCAAGTGTTAATGCTGCGCATAAATTATGGATCTTAAATTTCATTTGCTGTCCTTATTAGACAAAATCCCCCCACGGAGGAATATTTTAACTTCGTTTAGACTAAGTAATGCCTTTACCAAGGCGGTTTGCGCTTCCCGACGCTTCCCGATACAGCTAAAACTTAATGACCTAGAGTCTAAGAACTCTGACACTTTCAAGTCAAATTCGAAGTGTAACAGATTTTATTTTAAAAATGTGCTCAAATTGCCTTGATTGTAGGCGCAAATTTAACTTTTAAGGATAGAGTATGAAACCCCCTGTTTTTTCGCAAACGGATATTGAGATCTTAGGAAAAAAATCCCTTTATCAAGGGTTTTTCTCAATGGACGAATACACTTTCAAGCATAAATTATTCGCTGGTGGCTGGAGTAAGCCTGTCACTCGCGAAGTGTTTGAACGGGGTCATGCTGTGGTCGTTCTGCCCTATGATGCCAAGCAAGATAAAGTCGTACTCATTGAACAGGTACGTTTTCCTGCATTAGCAACCGCTAAATCTCCTTGGCTTCTTGAGTTAGTCGCGGGTATGATTGCGCCCGCAGAAACGCCTCTGGATGTTGCACACCGCGAATTAATGGAAGAAACAGGCTTAATGGCTAAGCAAATACACAGTGTAAATAGCTATTTAGCGAGCCCCGGTGGTAGTACAGAACGTTTCTATTTCTATTGGGCTGATGTCGATTCAAACGACGCCCGTGGATTGCATGGATTAGCTGAAGAGCACGAAGATATTCGATTGCATGTCATGAGCCGCGAGCAAGCTTATGAGCGAGTGGTTGCGGGCGAGATTGATAATGCGTCGACCGTTATTGGATTACAATGGTTACAATTAAACTATCAGCAACTGGTTTAAGTTGGGATGAATTTGGCTACTTCGAGTCTAAAACGGCGCTATAAACCCAACGTCAGTGATTTTTTAGCACTGTGCGGGCGTAATTATGGCTACATATTGAAATGGTTACCGTTAGAGATAGCTATCGGTGAGTCATGGCGACTCGAAGGTGAGTTTGGTATATTAGTAGTGCGAATTTTAGAAAATACCAAATATACTCAGCTAGTTGAGATATCTCGTCCCATCGAAATAAAGGAGTTTATCAATACTCCCAAGGTGTTAGTGAGAATTTATCACGATGCTAAATTAGCAGAAGTGTTAACTGGCCAACAGATTTACCAATTACGCCCAGTGTATGATTATCCCAATGTACGCATGTATCAAAGTGATGAAAAGTACCAGGTGAATGCATTCCTGGAAGAGTTGTTAAAGATTGGTTACCAACACAGTGTCGTGTGCCAGTCTTAGAATTGGGTATTCAATGTGCTGAAAGAGGCTGTCTCTTACTCCATAGCTGAAGGGGAAAGCGTGCGTATCGTGCAAGTCACAGATCCGCATCTTTTTGCCGATCCTGAAGCTCAGCTATTAGGAGTTAATACTAGCAAAAGTTTTGCTGCCGTATTAAATACGATTAGAGCTGTGGACTATCCTGCTCACTTGATGCTCGCCACGGGCGATTTGAGTCAAGACTATTCGGCTGAGTCCTATCAGCAATTTGTGAAAGCAGTCACCCCCGTTGGCTTACCTTGCCATTATCTTCCTGGAAATCATGACGATCCACGGATCATGTATCTGCACATGCAGGGTGAACAGATTTTTGGGCAGCAGCGTATTCTGGCGGGAAACTGGCAAATCCTCATGTTGGATTCAACCGTGCGGGGAAAGCCTGGCGGCAATATGGCCGAGACTCAGTTCGAATTAATTGACGAAGCCATTGCCGCACATCCTGAATGCCATACTTTACTGGTGATGCATCACAATCCCATCGTTGTGAATTGTACTTGGCTGGATCAGCACTGCATGGACAATGGCGCCGAGTTTATCGCGCGAGTGGCAAAATATCCGCAGGTCAAAGGATTGCTCTGGGGACATGTGCACCAATGTATTGATACCCATCATAATGGGCCCCATGGCACGTTGCAGTTGATGGCGACACCTTCCACTTGTATTCAATTTAAGCCGTTATCGCCTTATTTTGCCTTGGATGGCGTTCAACCGGGTTATCGTTTGCTGGAGTTGAAAGCCGATGGTAGCATCAACACTAAAGTGTATCGCGTACCGGGTAACCATTTTTCCCCCGACAACAACTCTAGCGGTTATTAACGCGAATAGCCGCAGCCTGAGGAAATATGCTGCTTTATATTCACGGTTTTAATAGCTCTCCATTTTCAGATAAAGCTGTGATGACGGCTAAGTACATGGCGCGGCATCATCCTAGTGTGGCCTTCCATCAGCCCCAATTGCCTAATACACCTAAGGCTGCGATGGTGCTCTTAACCGCTTATGTTGAGGCTGCGATTGATGCCAAAGAGCCATTAGCTTATATAGGCTCATCTTTAGGTGGGTATTTCGCCAGCTATTTAGCCGAAACCTATGGTGGCAAAGCGGTGTTAGTTAATCCTGCGGTAAAACCCTTTGAGTTGTTCGATGAGTTTATGGGGCCGCAATTCAATCCTTACACTGAACAGTATTATCTTGTCTTACCTGAGCATAAGTCTGAAGTCGCTGAATTTAATACGGCTGTGATCCGCAATCCGGATCGTTTTTTGGTATTATTGCAGACAGGTGATGATGTGCTGGATTATCGCGAAGCGGTCAATAAGTATCATCACTGTCAATTGCGAGTTGAAGCGGGTGGTGATCACAGCTTTGTTGGTTATGAGTCGCATCTGCAAACTGTAAGCCAATTTTTACACTTACCTTGACAAACTGACATGCCGAGCCGCAACATGGCCGGATATAACAACCTATAGCGTGCCCTATGACAAATCAATACACCTCTGACGCCATTGAAGTTCTCAACGGACTCGATCCTGTTAAACGCCGTCCAGGTATGTATACCGACACCTCCAGACCGAACCATTTGGGCCAAGAGGTCATAGATAACAGTGTCGATGAGGCATTGGCAGGTCACGCGACAAAAATTGAAGTTGTTCTACATACAGATAACTCCCTCGAAGTCACTGATGATGGCCGTGGTATGCCAGTGGATATCCACCCAGAAGAAGGCATTCCTGGGGTTGAGTTAATTCTGACCAAATTGCATGCTGGCGGTAAATTTTCGAATAAAAACTATCAGTTCTCCGGTGGTTTACACGGTGTTGGTATCTCGGTGGTTAACGCTTTGTCGCGCCGTGTCGAAGTCACGGTTCGCCGTGATGGCCAAGTGTATGACATCGCTTTTGAAAATGGATTTAAGGTTGAAGATTTACGCCCAACAGGGACCTGTGGTCGACGTAATACGGGGACTAGAGTGCATTTTTGGCCCGATGCGGGCTATTTTGATTCGGCTAACTTCTCAAATTCAAAACTGATTTATCTGCTGCGGGCTAAAGCGGTACTGTGTCCAGGTTTACGGATTAAATTCACCAATAAACAGACAAACGAAGTCCATGAATGGTTCTATGAAAGCGGCCTAACTGATTATTTAAAGGCGGCTATCGGTGACAATTTAAGATTGCCAGAAGAGCCGTTTGTGGGTTGCTTTAAAGGCCAACTAGAAGCCGCAGATTGGGCCATTACTTGGTTGCCTGAAGGCGGAGAATCTATTGGCGAGAGTTATGTTAACTTAATTCCGACTCCGCTCGGTGGTACCCATGTGAATGGTTTCCGCCAAGGTTTATTGGAATCGATGCGGGAATTCTGTGAGTTCAGAAATTTAATTCCCCGTGGCATTAAACTTTCACCCGAAGATATCTGGGATCGCGCCGCGTTTATATTGTCGGTGAAGATGCAAGAACCGCAATTCGCTGGTCAAACAAAAGAAAAGCTTTCTAGTCGCCAATGTGCTGCTTTTGTGTCTGGCGTTGTGCGTGACGCATTCTCACTCTGGTTGAACTCAAATACCGAGTTAGCTGAATCCTTAGCCGAAATGTGCAT
Source organism: Shewanella sp. SM71 (assembly GCF_025653905.1). Taxonomy (NCBI): domain Bacteria; kingdom Pseudomonadati; phylum Pseudomonadota; class Gammaproteobacteria; order Alteromonadales; family Shewanellaceae; genus Shewanella; species Shewanella sp. SM71. Next base: position 41,727 of record NZ_JAKKRW010000008.1, on the reverse strand, counting down.
TAATAATGCCCAGAGTCGTTTAAAGGCTGCCAAAAAAGTGGCCCGCAAAAAGGTGACTTCGGGACCTGCACTGCCGGGTAAGCTGACAGACTGTAGTGGCCAAGATCCGATGCGCGGAGAGTTATTCCTCGTGGAAGGGGATTCTGCGGGTGGTAGTGCTAAACAGGCCCGCGATCGTGAGTTTCAAGCCATCATGCCGCTGCGTGGCAAAATCTTGAATACCTGGGAAGTCGATGCTTCACAGGTGTTAGCTTCACAGGAAGTCCATGATATTTCGGTCGCGATTGGTTGCGATCCCGATAGTAGTGATATCTCTGAATTACGTTATGGCAAGATTTGTATCCTTGCGGATGCCGACTCAGACGGACTGCACATTGCTACCTTGTTATGCGCGCTATTTTTGAAGCATTACCGTATCTTAGTTGAGCAGGGTCATGTGTATATTGCTATGCCGCCGTTGTTCCGTATTGATATCGGCAAAGAGGTTTATTACGCCTTAGATGAGGCAGAAAGAGCGGGTATTTTAGACCGTATTGCCGCTGAGAATAAAAAGGGTAAGGTACAAGTCACCCGCTTTAAGGGCTTGGGTGAGATGAATCCTTTACAACTTCGTGAAACAACGATGGATCCAAACACCCGTCGTTTAGTACAGTTGACGATAGATGACATCGAAGAAACGGATGCTTTGATGGATATGTTGCTCGCTAAGAAGCGTTCGCCGGACCGTAAAAACTGGCTTGAAGATAAGGGTGACATGGCTTTACTTTAATGTTGTGCACTATTGCCGATAACAATAAAACATAGGCATAAAGAAAATTACAATGTTGTATATTAAAACTAATAATTATAATTGCTTAAAGGTGTTTTCTGCCGGTTTTACGCTCTTAGCGAGTGTGACGTTATTGCTCTGCAATAGCGCCTTTGCGGGTTCCCAATCGATCATGATTACCGTTGCTAAGGGGTTTGGTTTATCGCTTTATGCCTCGGATATTGGCGATGCTAAGCAGATGGCGATGGGGGCTAATGGCACTTTATTTGTCGGTTCCAATAAGAGCGGCACTATCCATGCTCTCGTTGATAGTAATCAAGATGGTCGTGTCGATAAGCGCTATGTGATAGCCAAAGGGCTTGAATCACCCGATGCGATTGCATTCCACAATGGTGACTTGTTTGTCGCCACTGAAAATCAAATCGTGCGCTTTGTTGATATTGAGCAAAGATTGCGCCGCCCGAGTCGACCCAAAGAGATTTACAGTGACTTGCCTTACTCAGAGAAGAAAAGTTCTCGGGCAATTAATTTTGGCCCAGATGGCCGTTTATATGTGTCTATTGGTGCGCCCTGTAACGTCTGTGAAGCGCCAGTGCCTTACAGTAGTATCATAGCGATCAATGTCGATACAGGCGCGAGTGAGCAGATTGCGGCTGGTGTGCGTGATGCAAGTGGATTTGATTGGTCGCCAATAGACAAAAAATTATGGTTTGCCGATCAAGGCCGTGATTGGATGGGGGACAACTTGCCACCCGATGAGATTAACCGCATCGATGTGATAGGGAGTCATTATGGCTTCCCTTATTTACATGCCAGTAGTGTTGTCGAACCCGCCTATGAAAAACCGAAAAATTTAAAAATCACTCTGCCAATGTATGAATTGCCAGCCCATGTTGCACCCACGGGACTTGCATTTTATCGCGGCAGTCAATTTCCCGATATTTACCATAATCAGTTGTTTGTCGCCGAAAATGGCTCGTGGAATCGTTCGAGTAAAGTTGGCTATCAAGTGGTGATGTTGAAGATTGAAGATCAAAAAGTGGTGAGTCGTGAAACGGTTGTTAGTTTCCTTGACGGTGAATTTCCCGTTGCTCGACCCTTTGCGCTGTTATCGGCATCCGATGGTGCTATGTACATCTCTGATGATTTAAAAGGTAACGTGTATCGCTTGTTTTATAAGGGCGATAGTACTGAAGAAACACAGGAACTAGAAGAAAATGAGTGACGCTATCAAGTTAAGTCTCGATGGGGTAGAGCAAATGCCATTGCGGCGCTTTACCGAAGAGGCTTATCTGAACTATTCCATGTACGTCATTATGGACCGAGCCCTGCCACACATTGGTGATGGACTTAAACCGGTACAGCGTCGAATTATCTATGCGATGAGTGAGTTAGGTTTATCGGCTCAATCTAAGCATAAAAAGTCGGCTCGTACGGTTGGTGACGTATTAGGTAAATACCATCCTCACGGCGATAGTGCCTGTTATGAGGCTATGGTATTGATGGCGCAGCCATTTTCATATCGCTACCCGTTAGTCGATGGCCAAGGTAACTGGGGTGCCCCCGATGATCCTAAGTCATTTGCGGCTATGCGTTATACCGAAGCACGTCTCTCTAAATTCTCTGAAGTGTTACTCAGTGAACTGGGACAAGGTACGGTCGAGTGGGGTGCTAACTTCGACGGTACTTTGAAGGAACCTAAAGTACTGCCTGCACGTTTACCGCATATCTTACTCAATGGTATTACTGGTATTGCCGTAGGTATGGCGACGGATATTCCGCCGCATAACGTGAGAGAATTAGTCTCCGCCTGCGTAGCATTGCTCGATGATCCTAAGCTTGAACTCGAGCAATTGATGGCCTTTGTACCAGGTCCTGATTATCCAACTGAAGCCGAGATTATTACCCCGTCTGCCGATATTGCAAAAATTTATGAGTCGGGCCGTGGGTCATTAAGAGCACGTGCGGTTTACACTGTCGATGGCGGTGAAATCATCATCACGGCGCTGCCGCATCAAGCCAGTAGCGGTAAAATCTTAGAGCAAATCGCCGGTCAAATGCAGGCGAAGAAATTGCCTATGGTGGCCGACTTACGCGATGAGTCGGATCATGAAAACCCAGTGCGTCTTGTGGTGGTGCCTCGCTCCAATCGCGTCGATTGCGATCAACTGATGGCGCATTTGTTTGCCACCACAGATTTAGAAAAGAGCTTTAGAGTTAACTTAAATGTGCTGGGTCTCGATGGGCGTCCGCGAGTTAAAGGGTTGAAAACCTTATTAACTGAGTGGTTAGAGTTCCGCGTTGATACGGTTAAACGTCGTTTAGAATATCGTTTAGACAAGGTGGTATCGCGGTTACATATACTCGAAGCCCTAATGATCGCTTTCCTCAACATTGATGAAGTGATCGAGATTATTCGTTTTCACGATGATCCTAAAGCTGAGTTGATGGCCCGTTTTTCACTCAGTGATAAACAAGCCGAATCGATCCTCGAGTTAAAGTTACGGCATTTAGCTAAGTTAGAAGAATTTAAGATCACGGCCGAACAAAATGAGCTTGAAGCCGAACGCGAAAAACTGGAGCAGTTATTGGGCTCAGAGCGTCGCTTGAAGACGTTGATCAAGAAAGAATTAATTCAAGATGCCGAAACCTATGGCGATAATCGTCGCTCGCCAATCGTATTGCGTAATGAGTCCAAAGCATTAACTGAACAAGAGTTAACGCCGACAGAAGCCGTGACTGTTGTCTTATCTGAAAAAGGTTGGGTGCGTTGTGCTAAGGGCCACGATATCGATCCTTTGTCGCTCTCCTATAAGTCTGGCGACCAATATCTATGTAGCGCGATGGGACGTAGCAATCAGGCCGCAGTGTTTATTGATTCGTCTGGGCGGGCTTTTGCGACGGATAGCCATACTCTGCCATCGGCCCGTAGCCAAGGTGAGCCTATTACGACTCGCTTCAATATGGCTCCTGGCGAAACCATGCAGCATGTGTTGATGGGTGAAGAAGACCAATGTTACTTGTTAGCAACGGATGCGGGTTACGGTTTTATTTGTTCATACAACGATATGGTGTCGCGCAATAAGGCGGGTAAAGCCTTGCTGAGTCTACCAACAAACGCTAAATCATTAACGCCTAAGTTGATCGACCGCACTAAAGAAATGTCACTGCTAGCGATTACAAACGAAGGGCGGATGTTACTGTTTTCGCTAGAAGCGTTACCGCAATTATCCAAGGGTAAAGGTAATAAAATTATTGGCATACCAACCGAAAGGGCCAAGAATCGCGATGAACTTATGACGCATTTACAATTAGTGCCGAGTGATACGCCGGTTACCTTGTGGGCAGGTAAGCGCAAACTCACACTGAAGCCAAGCGATCTTGAGCATTATCGAGGTGAACGTGGTCGTCGTGGTGCAAAATTGCCTAGAGGATTACAACGTGTCGATAGCGTTGAATTAGGTGACGGCGGTGATGCTTTAGCGAGCATCTAATGCTTTGTAATGGTTTCAATGCTGTAAAGAATTAAATGGGTTAACTAAAACCACCTTAGTTTGGCTTAGGTGGTTTTTTATTTTTGGCGCTTTTGGATTAGATTTGAGCCATAAAAAAACCTACTGTATTACTACAATAGGTTTTTATTATCTCTTAGGTAAGAGATTAGAAGTCGTAACGTACGCCTACAGAGAATACGTTGTCATCTTGTAGATCAACTTTGTTACCAGCAACAACATGGTCACCGCGGTACATAGCGTATTGGCCGTATACCATAGTTGATTTAGCTAAACGATAGTCAGCACCTACGCTGAGGTTTTGTACGTTGATGTCGGTCGCTTTTGGCAGAACTGCACCTGTTTTGGTTACGTTAGTGTAGTAGCTACCAAAACCCGTCTCATCAACACCGTATTGAGCTTTAAGGTTTACACCATTTAGATCGTAAGCAACGTTCACGAAGTAAGTGTTACCGTCAACTGAATCGTCAAGTACACTTTCAGAGTTTTGGAATAAGCCACCAACTTTGAATTGACCGAATTTTGCTTGGCCAACTAAACGATACGCATCCACACCTGCAATACCTTTGTTATAAGCTACTGCAGCGTAGTAGTTTTGCTCTTTAAACTTACTGTCACCCAATGTCGCGCTTAGTGCGTATAAGCTTTCATTAGTTGCAGGGGCTGGTTTACCGTCGATTAGCAGATCGTTATTATCATCAAATTGATAGTTAGCGTTTAATGTCACTAAGTCTGCGATTTTTGGCGAGTAATACCATACGCCATCAGCACTACGAGTTTGGGCAGTGACTAAACGGTCGATATCGGCGTTAGTGTTGCCGAAAATATCTACAGCGCCTTCGGCTTGTTTAAATACGGTATCGTTACGACCCACTAACACAGTACCTGCGTCAGTTTTTAAACCTAGATAAGTGTTACGTGCTTTGAAAACTTCACCTGCACCAGAAGTGTTTTCAACTTGGAATTCCATTTGGTAAACAATGTCGTAACCAGCAGCAATTTTTTCAGACCCCTTAACACCTAATAGTGAAAAGTTGTTTTCTAAATAAGTACCACCGTTGTTCTCATCTGCGTAGTTTTTTGTATCAACGCCATTGGTGCCAGATTGTAAGGTTGCACCTGTTTGGCTATTGGTTAATGCTAATTCTAAACGACCATAAAAGCTTGGGCCTTCGGCTAGCGCACCGAATGAAGCCAATGCTAATACTGATGCAACTGATGCAGAGATGAATGTCTTTTTCATGTTTTGTGCTCCCTCGAACCTAAGTTCTTATCCATTTTTCATGGTTTTTGTGTGGTTTAACGCATTTGCTACCTGAGTCGGTAACAAAGTTGCCGCCGATTTTTACAGTTTTACGACTCGCAGGCTGTGGCGCAGATCATGTTTTTGGCTCTCCTTGCCTATATTCGGGCCATTTCTGGGATCTTTCCTTATATCTTGACTGCAAATTTACCTGAAAGGGGTAAAACTCTATTTTTCACTTACTACTTAAGTGGTAGGTAAGGCGGATTGCCTTAGATAGTGCGTCGGCGAGGGTAACTGTAGCATATACTAATGCTGTAGCAAGTCTGTCATATTGGTTATAGATTTGTGTTTGGGGGCGATATCTAAGCAGAAAAAGCGGCCGAAGCCGCTTTTTTATCAATAAATAACCTTGGGGTTAGTTGATTAATCTATTTAAAAATCAACGCGTAAACCGACAGTAAAGATGTTGTCATTCAGGTCTTGCTTTACATCGGCCAACATAAGATCACCATCGAAGCGTGTGTAGTGACCATAGACCATAGTCTTAGTGCTCAGGCGGTAATCTGCGCCCACACTGAACTGTTGCAGGTCAACATCACGGACCTGTTCTAGGCCACTGTTGTCTTGATCACCAACATAACGGCTCACGTATTTACCTAAACCTGAGTTATCTTTGCCGTACATCATCTTTAGTTTTAAGTCGCCAATTAAGTAGGCCGCGTTGACAAAATAGGTATCGCCTGAGAGATTGGCAAACTTATCATCTACATGCTCACTGTGTTGATATAAGGCACCTAAGATTACGTCACCGAATTTAGCTTGGGCCACACCACGGTAGGCTTCAACGTTGTCAATACCATCACTATAGGCGGCAGCGACATAGTAGTTTTGTGCTTTAAAGGCTTTATCCCCTAAGGTGGCGCTCAGAGCATACATTTGATCTTTGCTATACACGTCGTTGCCATTCTTATCCACTTGGTCATAGTTATCACTCATCAGATAAGTGGCATTAAGCGTCACGAGATCGGCAATTTTAGGTGAATAGTAAGAAATGCCATCGGCGGAGCGTGTTTGGCCTGCAACCAGTAAGTCGATATCAGCATTGGTATTACCGAAAAGATCGAAGCTACCTTCAGCTGCTTTAAATACGGTATCGTTACGACCCACTAAAGCCGTACCTGCGGCACTTCTGATACCTAGGAATGTATTACGGGCATTGAAGGTTTTATTTGAGTTGTCAAAGTTTTCGACACCAAATTCCATTTGATAAATGATGTCAAAGTAAGGGCTTACAGCTTCAGAACCTTTTACGCCTAACCAAGAGAAGTTGTTTTCAAGAACAGTGCCCTCCTTTTGGTTTTGAGTTGCATAACCTGTGTCTGAATTGGTAATGGCAAGATCAGCATGGCCATAGAATTCAGGGCCATCGGCGAGTGCTGTGAATGAATAGAGTGTGAGGCTAGAAATAATAGCCGTCGTCAGTAGATTCTTTTTCATCTTCATTTTCCTGTGCTTATCGCTGTTATATGCATTGATAACTTCAGTATCTATGCATGCTGTTGAGCTTTTATGCGGCAAAGTCTGCACAGACTTGAAATGATAAAGTGTGATCTGGATCAAGTTTCATATAAAGAATGGCTTATTCAACATATTGTTTTACAAGTGAAATACATGTTTTTATTAAGTCGATTACCAAATGACTCTGTGGTAAATGATGGGCCTTTGCTTTTATTACACTTATTTAGTGTTCGTATCCCTTTGCATCTAGTGTTTGGTGGCTGAGGATCTGATTTCGGTTTATGTCGATATCGTTTAGAATCCACGGCACATTTCTGGTGTTGCTTTTAAGCTGTCCCAGCTGGTGTTTACTGGATGCTAGGGCAAGCGTTCCTGCTGTTATTGGGTAATATAAGGTAAGTATTTATGACTGAGGCCTATCAAAATCGATTTGGTGGAATTGGCCGTTTGTATGGACAAAAGGCGTTGGCTAAATTTGCCACATCCCATGTGATGGTAATTGGTATTGGTGGCGTCGGTACTTGGGCGGCTGAAGCCTTAGCGCGGAGCGGCATAGGGCAGATAAGCTTGATGGATTTAGATGATATCTGTGTCACTAATACTAACCGACAAATACATGCTCTTAGCTCCACCATCGGCGGTTCTAAAGTTGCTGTGATGGCACAACGGATACGTGAAATTAATCCTGATTGCCAAGTGAATGAAATTGAAGATTTTATTACATTGGATAATCTAGGCGAGTATTTGCTTGGAGCTAAAGAGGGGGGCAATATTGATTATGTTATTGATTGTATTGATGCCGTTAAGCAGAAGGCTGCGTTAATTGCTTGGTGTAAACGTCAAAAAATTAAGATAGTGACAGTGGGCGGTGCGGGTGGACAGACAGATCCGACGCAAATTCAGTTAACTGATCTCGCTAAAACCTACCAAGATCCTTTGCTAGCCAAAGTGCGTAATATTTTGCGCCGCGAGTATAACTTCTCTAAAAACGTGCAACGCCGGTTTGCTATCGATGCTGTTTTTTCCAGTGAGCAGTTAGTGTATCCCCAAGCCGATGGCTCAGTGTGCGGTACTAAAGCGGCGGCTGATGGCAGCATGAGGATGGATTGTGCTTCTGGCTTTGGGGCTGTGACTATGGTCACTGGGACATTTGGTTTTGTGGCGGCAAGTCGCGTGTTAGCGCGATTGGCACAGCAGGCTCAAGAGGCGGTTTAAACTCTTAAACTAGATTCAGTCAAGATATCACCGCTTTCAAGGGCGGTGATACCCCTTCAATATTATGTAATTTCATTAGGTTATAGTTAGATATAAAAATCTTGTTGATTATTGACTGGTTCACATTGAGTGTATGGAAATTTAATATCAAATTGTGGGCCGCCTAGTTTTGAGTCTGCGCGATAACTCATAGTGCCTTTCAACAGTGTTGCGGCATTGAAGGCCGCTGATAATCCTAAGCCAGTACCACCTTTATTACGATTTGTAGTAAAGAAGGGTTCGAACATGTGCTCAGCAACATCTGCTGGAATGGCTAAGCCATTATTTTGAATGCTGATTTGAATTGATTCTTCATCCAAAGTCGCACTAATGTGGATAAGATTGTCTTCATGTCCTTGGAATGCATGGGTAAAGGCGTTCGAGAGAATATTACTAACAATTTGATTTAACAAACTGATATTGGTTTTGATATTGAGTGTAGGCTCCACGTTGATCTCCGTTGAGGCGTTAACATTGGGATGCATAATTAATGTCGACTCTAGGATTTCATGTAGCTGCTGGTTTAGATTACAGCATTGGTGTTCTTCGTGACTGCGATCGATGGCGATCGTTTTAAATTTTTGAATTAAACTACTGGCTTTAGTGATATTACGGACAATGAGTTCACAGCTTTCTTGGTACTCATTAAGTATTTCATTTATCTCATCTAGTGTGGCTTGATCGCTGTGGATCAGGTCGATCAGTTCTTCAATATGGCTGAGTTGCGCACTTGCCGCCGTCAAACAAATGCCAATTGGGGTGTTTATCTCATGGGCAACCCCTGACACGAGTCCACCCAAGGCCGCCATTTTTTCTTGCTCAACTAAAACCTGTTGTGCTCGTTTTAGTGCGCTAAGGGATTGTTCTAATTCTAGTGTTCTTTCTTTTACTTGCCTTGCGAGCTCTTCTTTATAGCTACGTTCGAGCTTGAGTAGCCGCTCTCTATCTTCTAAGGCTATTTGCAGTTCCGTCTTAGAATTCTTTAAGGCGCTAAATGAGCTTCTAAGTTGTACTTGCATGCTATTGATGGAATCAGCGACTTGTTTGAATTCATCAATTTTTTCATGACGGTCAAATTGTAGTGGCTCGTATTCATGGTCTATGTAGATATTTTTGCAGTATTGGCTGAGTTTATCTAAGTGTTTAGTAATGTTGAACCACACTAAAAATAGAATAAACCCAGCCACTAAGAAGGTTTTGATGCCATTAGAAAGCAGAATGATAATGGCCTTATCATACAAGCGTTGATAGATAGCATCGACATCGACTTGTATTTCGAGTGTGCCGACATTGATGTTTTCAGTCGGTGATTTATAGACTAAAGGAAAGGTTTTATCTAAGGAGTGTTCTTGTTTTTGCTCGCCTGCATTCCATGCTTGGCCGCTGTCATCTTTAATCGAAATATAGTTAATATCGGGCAGCTGAATTAGCCCATTGAGCTGAGTGTTAATGAGCCGCTCGTCAATAACCCAAATACTGGCGGCGAGCACATCTAAGTTCACCTTTTCCATGTTGGAAAATACTCTATCGATACGCACTACATCATTGCGATAATCACTGATCAACTGATACGCTGTGGTGATTAAGGTGATAACAGAACTAAAAAGTACAATAGACAGGGTAAGGTGCCTGCCTATGGGGCTTTTGATAAGTTGGCTAAAGAATGTCAGCATCTTAAATTTTCTTTATGCAATAGCGGCTTGAGATGCTTATAAGCATAGACCTACAGATCCAGAAAGTGCATTTTCTCGCAGATAAAATCAACGAAATATGTCTTAATTTGTGGCATTAAATTTGCTTATTAGCCGATAAGTTCAATTTTTTGTCACTGGGATAGCACTATGTTTAAACTCAAGCTGGATTCAGTTAAGTTTTTTAGCCCGAAGAAAATGATGTTTAGAGTCATGCTGTGGCTTATGGTGAGTTGCTCTGTCTTACTTCTTATTCCTCCTAATGTGCTGGCAGTGCTGGCGCTCGATAAATTTGTGCCAGAACATGCACAGTTTGTTGGATTAGGTCTAATCGTTTCTATCGCTTACTTTTTGAGTCAATTAATTAACTTAGGCTTAGATGAGTCTATCCGTCATTTAAGTGATAAGCGCGTTATTGAGACGATTGAAGCTAAAGTGAATCTACTTGATCCCGCTGAGCGAGCTTTAGTGAGGGAATTCTTTCTTCAAGGCGCCACGATTTTGACTCTGCCGCAAAATGAACCCGCTGTAAAAAGTTTAGTGAATGCCTGCATCTTAGAAAAGCTCGGTAACGAGCGCCATTATGCGATTCAGGGACCGACCGCTGACTATAAGATTGCCATGAAAGCGCGTATGTACCTCAACCGTGATGTGCTGCGTTTGCCAGCAGGTGAGCCGAGCCAAGAAGAAATGCAGTCGTTGATTAAGGCGCGTCCGCAATTTTTGAATGGATTAGTACAAAACAGAAAACACGCAGCATAGGCGTGTTCTACCTCACTCGGATGAGTGCTAGCAATGTTTTAGTTAGCACTTTTAACATGCGAGACAACAAAAAATGGGGGTGATAAGACCCCCTAGATTTTGCATTTATACAAGAAACATGAAGAACAACTGGAGCAAAAACTATGGTTTCGGTGCCGACTTCACAATGAACATCCAAGTGATATAAGACACTATCCCTATTGTGCTAAAGATAACGATCATTGAAAGTAAGCCTATGGGGTTACCAAACATCAGATCTAACCAAAATGCCATGACTGAAATCCTCTTTCCTGTGAAGTCCTCGCTAAATTAGCGGTATTCGATAGCTAAAATACTGATCTCGATCAATAAAAAATCGACATAGGAATACAAAGTCATAACCCTTAGTTAACTCTGTGATCTTGGTCAAATTTAAGGGTATGCTTAACAGCGACGAGTTCAAATAATTTAGCTTTGTTTCTTCTTCCGTTAGCGTCTAGGATTAACCTATTCAACTCGATCGATATTCAGTTAACGCGCTATTCCATTTATTCGTTCTTGTTTTTATATGAAGACGCGATATCAGTTTTTTAAAGGAGTAAAAAATGGATTCTAAAAAAAGTCACAAGGATTCAATGGGATATAATTCTATCTTTGCGCCACTATTGTTGCTGATTTATCCCCTCTATTGTTTGGTGATCACAGGGCACTTTGTTGCCATTTTGTGTTTAAGCGTGCTCGCCGCCATTTTAATGTTCAACATCAATAAATTAATCCGTAATTTGAGACAACTTGAGCGTGCAGCACACCACTTAGGCGAGGGAGATTTGAGTTATCAATTGGAAGAGAAGGATGCGGGTGTGTTCATTAAGGTAGTACATAACATTAATCGCATGGGTGAGGATGTCAGCCGTACGATTTTGTCTTTATCTGATACCTGTGAAGGGATGAAAAAAGTCGCCTCGGATATCAAGGTTATCAGTGAACAGGCAAAGCAAGGCGTGTTAGAGCAAGAGCATCAAACGGAACTGGCAGCCAGTGCGATGACGCAGATGGTTTCAAGCGTACAAGCCGTATCGCAAAATGCGGTGAGTGCTGCGCAGGCAGCTGATATTGCCCAAAGTTCTGCTAAGCGCGGTGATCAAATCATGAATGGCATAGTCACTAAAATTGGCGCTATGTCGCAACAAATCCATGATACTCGAACCGTGATTGAGCACTTGGCCGCCGACAGCAACAATATCAGTAGTATTATTGAAACCATTTCGCAGGTGGCCGAACAAACCAATTTACTCGCTTTAAATGCTGCCATTGAAAGTGCGAGAGCGGGTGAACATGGTCGCGGTTTTGCTGTAGTCGCCGATGAAGTACGTAATCTTGCTAAACGAACATCCGAAGCCACGGTTGAGATCCAGCAGCAAATCGCCGCATTACAAAAAGGCGCACAACATGGTGTTGAAGTCATGTTGAAAAACGTGGCGATTGCCGACGAAACGGCTGATATGGTTGATCAAGCTCACAGTGCACTCGGGCAGATTGTCGCTCAGGTGGAGACCATTACCGATATGTCCCACCAAATTGCCACAGCATCGGGACAACAACATACAGTAGCAGAGGAAATTAATAAAAATATCAGTGTGATGGCTGAGCTAGCCCTGAGTAATGCCTCCCACACCAACAACACTAACTTATCGAGTTTGAAAGTGTATAACATGTCGCAGGAAATCGGCTCCTTGCTGCATCGATTCCATGTGAATGCGGCATTTTTTAATTCGAGTCAGGCACAAAATAAACTCTTTGTGAAATGGGGGCCTGAGTTAGACATAGGGATGCCAGAGATCAATCGTCAACATCAGCGCTTAGTCTCATTGATCAATGAATTACACCGCACATTAAATGAAGAGTATGGACTTGAAGCCATCAAACGTATCGTACAAGGGTTAGTGGATTACACCGCCAATCACTTTGCCTATGAAGAGGAACTCTTTGCGCGTTTTGGTTATCCTCAAACTGACAGTCACAAGGAAAAGCACGGCAAGTTAGTTGGGCAAGTACTTGATTTTCAAAAGCGAGTTGTTAGAGGTGAAGATGTTGCCGACGAATTAATGGCTTTCTTGAAAGCTTGGTTGGTAAACCATATTCAAAAAAGTGATAAAGAATATACCGCTTTTTTATTATCCCATGGCGCAGAATAACCCCAAGAGCATGATTTTTGAGCGGTTAAATGCAATTTGTATTAAAGTCGCGGCAAAAGACTTGCCATTGTCATAAGCAAAGGTATAATTCCCAGCACTTAGAGACAGCCAGTTGTTTTGATTGCTTCTAAGTGCATATTTGATATGCCAGTGTGGTGAAATCGGTAGACACAGGGGATTCAAAATCCCCCGCCCTTAAAAGCGTGCCAGTTCGAGTCTGGCCACTGGTACCAAATCCTTCTGATGAAGGAACTAAAACCGACCTAGAGTCGGTTTTTTTGTGCCTGAAATTTGGTTTTCGCTCGGTGCTCTAGGTTGAGCTAGTGGGATTCGGCGCTATCCATTTGCGTCATAGTCACGCCTTTGATTTGTGCATAAATCGCTTTTCCATGAGTGAGTTGCAGTTCGTCGCAGGCCCAAGGGGTGATGTTGGCCCAAAGTTCATCGCGGCCTAGGGCGATTTTTAATTGGATTTGCTCGCCGTTATCGCTGGGGTATAACTCTTTAATTTCTCCCTTTAGCAGGTTACGGATACTTGAGCCTTTGGGGAGCTCAGTGCAAACCGAGACATGATTTGCCTGAATACGCACTTTGAGTTTTTTTGCCGTTTCAGCCAGGTAGCCATTTACCCACAAATAGTTTCCATCATCCATCACGAGTCGAGTCATGGGGTAGTCGGGATGTCTGTCGGCGACCTTTGCACTGAGGAGTGAGCTGAGTTCCTGCAATGGCACCCAAGGCCGCATTTGCTCGCTATTCCACACTTCACTTAAGGCGCCTTGGGCAATCAATTTCCCCTGATGCAGCACCAGCATATAATCCGCCAGTTGTAAGATCTCATCTAGGCTGTGGCTCACGTACACTATTGGCAGTTTTAGTTCCTGCGATAAGGTTTGCAAGTAGGGCAGCAACTCGCGTTTACGGGGTAAATCGAGTGATGCCAGCGGCTCATCCATTAGCAGCATGTCAGGTGATGTCAGCAGGGCACGGCCAATGGCAACCCGTTGTTTTTCACCGCCCGATAGCGTGCTGGGATAACGACTGAGGAGTTTTTCAATCCCTAGTAGTTGCACAATTCTATCGAACAAGACTGGGTTAGCTTTACGCACACCATAGTTGAGATTGCCCTTCACGCTATAGTGCGGGAACAGTCGTGCTTCTTGAAATACATAGCCAATTTGACGCTTCTCTGGGGGAAGGTTCACTTTGCCTTGTTGATAAAGCAGTTTGTCACCGAGGCGGATTTCACCACTATCTGGGGTCGAAAGCCCGCCGAGCAGGTTCACTAGCGAGGTTTTACCCGCACCCGAGCGGCCAAAAACGGCTGTCACGCCTTGCAATGGCAATTGGGTATCGACTTTCAGTTGCAGTTGTCCGAGTCGTTTTTCAATATTGATTGTTAACATACGCTTGCCGTCCTCTGCAGGGCTTTTTTACTCAGCCATTGGGAGGCAAGTAAAGACGCGAGTGCGATAACGATCGAGATAATGCACAGACGCATGGCCTGATATTCTGCCCCTGGGGTTTCAATAAAAGAGTACATGGCGAGCGGAATCGTACGGGTTTCACCTGGGATATTAGAAACGAAGGTAATAGTCGAGCCAAATTCCCCTAGGCTGCGGGCAAAGGCGATAATCATGCCTGACACTATCCCTGGAGAGGTGAGTGGCAGTGTGATGGTGAGAAATACTCGCCATCGACTGCTACCTAAAGTGCGTGCGGCCTGCTCGAGTCGAATATCAACGGTTTCAAAGGATTGGCGTATGGCTCTGACCATCAGCGGGAATGACACTATCGCCGCCGCGAGGGCCGCACCGCGCCAACTAAAGCTAAAACTGATGCCAAACCAATTAAATAACCACTGGCCGATAAAACCTTGGCGGCCCATGCTGATCAGCAAGAGGTAACCCACTACCACGGGCGGTAACACCAGTGGTAGATGGAGCACACTGTCAAATATAGCCTTGCCAGGAAACTCGACCCTTGCCAGTAACCAAGCGCACAAAATACCCAAGGGTAAACTGGCGATAACGGCAACGGATGACACCTTTAAACTGAGCAGCAGTGCGGCAATTTCATAGTCGCTTAAAAGAGAGCCACTTAGCAGAGAGCCGCTTAACAAAGAACCACTCAGCACCCTAATTCACTCCAAAGCCATATTTCTCAAACACATTTTTTGCGCTTGGGCCCTGCAGATACTCATTAAACGCTTTGGCGCTTGCGGTCGATTCTTGTTTGACTAAGGCGACAGGGTATTCAATTGGGCTGTAACTCGTTTCTGGGAAGGTGCCAACGATTTTGATCTTTTGGGCGACTTTCGCATCGGTTGAATACACTATGCCAAGCGGCGCTTCACCCTGTTCAACCAAAGCGAGGGCGGCACGGACATTGTTAGCACGGGCGAGTAAGGGCTCAGCGGCTTGCCACAGCTTGAGGTTTTCGAGGGCTTGCTTGGCATATTGTCCAGCGGGTACATGATCTGGATCGCCAACAGCCATACGACTGCCTTTTAATGCGGCTTTAATATCCCAATCGCCATTGAGCACGACTTCTGTGATGGGACTATTTTTCTCGGCAATCAAGACTAAGGTGTTTTTTAGCAAGGTTTTACGGCTGTTAACATCGACCGCTTTGGCATCGACCAGATAATCCATCCATTTTTGATTGGCTGAGACAAACAGATCGGCGGGCGCACCATTGGCCACTTGTTTTGCCAGTGTTGAGGAAGAGGCGAAGGAGAATATCACCTTAGTATTGTGTTCTTTTTCATATTGCTGGCCGATTTCGTTAAGGGCATTGGTGAGTGATGCCGCAGCAAAAACAGTCACTTGCTCATTGTCTGCCGCAAAAATTGAGCTAGATGTCAGTATCATTGTGAATAATGAAGCCGTGGTAAAACGCAGTAATTGCTTAAGGTGAATGGATTTCATGGTGTTCCTCCGTGATAAAAAGTGATCGTTATATACCAATCTATATATCGATCATTCAAGCCCTAAGCAATCAATTAGTGATCTGTGTGCGGTTTCTTGCTGATTAATGGTATTAATCCGCTGAAATATCTCGGCAATCTTATTGGTATCCTCAAGACGATGAAGGACAATAGGACTCAAGTCAGACTTGGATGTTGGATAAACGATGGATTTACATGCATTACTTACGCTTTCCCTCGGGGATAAGCCCTTCGCCAATCCTAGGCGGATAAGCCTGCTTGAGCAGGTCGCCAACACAGGCTCGATCAGCCAAGGCGCCAAGCTTGCGGGGATCAGTTATAAAGCGGCGTGGGACGCGATCAATGAGATGAACACCGTCATGCCGGAACCCGTAGTGTGTAGCGAAAAGGGCGGCAAAGGCGGTGGCGGCGCTAAACTCACCAAATTTGGCGAACGGTTGCTTAAGGTGTATTCCATCACCTCCCAAGTACAAGAAATGGCTTTGGCTGCCTTGCTCGATGAGTCCGTCGATATGCACAGTTTATTGGATGTGATGGCGCATTTCTCTCTCAACACCAGCGCCCGCAATCAGTTAACGGGGCGTATCAATAGCATTGATTCATTTGGATTAAATGACAAAATCAGCGTGACCTTATCGGGCGGACAACAGATTCAGATTTCAGTGACCCATTCGAGCTGCGAACGCTTGCAGTTAGCCCTGGATAAATCTGTGTTGTTACTGTTTAAAGCCCCCGCTGTACTGGCGACGACTCATGCCTGTGAAGTGGATGGGCAAAATTGCCTAAACGGTCGTTTGCTGAGCGTGACTGAACTTGGCGATAAGGCCGAATTAGCCATAGATATTGATGGTAAAGACATCATCTATTCAGTGATGCCACTCACCCAAATGCAGAGTTTGGCTGTCGGCGAATCATGTTTCGCCTGTTTTGATGCCACGCAGGTGATCCTCGCCAGCATGAATTAGTCGAATTGAATAATTAATTCGATTAATCATTGGGGATGGCCCGTGACTTGGCGTTTTTTTTCACAGTGGGTTGGTGGGGAATCTAATGGTTTCTTTTGTTTGCGCACATGATTTGGATTTTTCATTCTTTTAGAGAAGATCAACGTCGTGGGGCTTCACCTCACGACGTTGATTTTTTCTTGAAAAAAAATCAAATGAAGTCTGTATCTAGATTCGTTTGAATGGCTGAACTACCACAAGTGGCACAGTCATAGAATGTAGACAACAACAATTTATCACCTGACGATTTGATAACGCACTAAATTGGCATGGCAGTCTAAGCACCACTCAATCGTGCTTTCCTTGTCAATTTCTACACAGATATTTGCAAATCTTTACCTGTTAACGACACTTCCTTCGTCTACTGTCTTTGGCTAACTCTATATACTGTTGGAACAATTTCAGTTCCTTAGCAAGATGAATGCTTGCTGTCTTTAGCATTGATGGACACGACAATACCGATGAAAAAATCCTCAAAGCGTAAATTGCTGCTCGCGTTAAGCGGCTTAATCCTCCTGAGTGGCGGTGCTTATTTTATGTGGCATAAGCCTGAAACGGCACCTACCTATGTGACTGAAGCGGTGCGCCGTGGCGATATCGAAAACTCAGTGCTGGCTAATGGCATGTTGCAGGCATCCAAACTGGTGAGTGTAGGCGCGCAGGTGTCGGGGCAAATCTTAAGTTTGCCGCTGGCACTGGGTGATGAAGTAAAGAAAGGCGATTTGATTGCTCAGATTGATAGCCTAGCGCAGCAGAATAATTTGAAGGATGCCCTCGCATCACTCAAGAGTATCAATGCTCAGTTCCGTGCTAAACAGGCGCAGATCCGCCAAGCTAAATTGGAATTTAGCCGCCAGCAGCAAATGCTTGCCGATAAGGCCAGTTCTCGTGCCGATTATGAAGTGGCCGATGCTAATCTAACGGTTTATCAAGCCGAGCTTGAGCAATTAGAAGCGCAAAAACAACAGGCTGAGATTAACGTCGACAGTGCCAGAATCGATTTAGGTTATACCAAAATTACCGCGCCGATGGATGGCACTGTGGTGTATTCCGCGGTGGAAGTGGGGCAAACCGTTAACGCCAATCAAACGACACCGACCATAGTTGAAATGGCGCAGCTGGATACCATGACAGTTAAAGCGCAGATTTCCGAAGCGGATGTTGTCAATGTCCATCCGGGTCAAGCCGTGTATTTCACGGTCCTTGGAAAACCGAATCATCCCTACCGTGGCGTTTTGAGGGCGATTGAGCCTGGGCCGATTTCGATGGATGGCGACGATAGCAATATGAGCTCTAGCGACTCAGACGCCATTTATTACCATGGTCTGTTTGATGTAGAAAACCCTGACCGTACCTTGCGTATCGGCATGACGGCGCAGGTGTCTATAGTGTTAGCTAAGGCCGATGATGCGCTATTAGTGCCTGCGCAGATATTGCGTATAAAGCCGAGGGAGAAATCCGCGGCGCCAGAGGCTAAGCCTGTCGAGCGTAAAGCTCGCAGCGGCCCGCAATATCAAGTGCCTGTATTAGTTGATAACCAAGTGCAATATGTGGATGTCACTGTGGGGATTAACAACAAAATCAATGCTGAAATCACCGCGGGTTTGAAGGAAGGCGATCAGGTTGTGCTTGGCATGCCGTCTTCCGATGATGGCAGCAGTAAATTACGTCGCCCACCTAGCGTGAGGTTTTAACAGTGACAACGGCATTACTCGAAATTTCAGGTTGTTATCGCACTTTTCAGGCGGGTGAGCAGCAACTCACTGTGCTGAAAGATGTGAACTTGTCGATTGGCCGTGGCGAGATGGTGGCGATAGTTGGCGCTTCTGGCTCGGGTAAATCGACCCTAATGAACATTCTTGGTTGTTTAGATAAGCCGTCAAAGGGCGCGTATTTTATCAACGGCCAAGATACCTCGACTATGGACGTTGATGAGTTAGCGCAGCTGCGCCGCGAGCACTTTGGTTTTATCTTTCAGCGTTATCATTTACTGGGTGATTTGACCGCCATAGGCAACGTCGAAGTGCCTGCTGTGTATGCGGGTAAAGAACGCACGGTTCGTAAAGATAGGGCCGAGCATTTGTTAACGCGTTTAGGCCTTGGCGATAGGCTTGACCATAAACCCAATCAGCTCAGTGGCGGACAGCAACAACGGGTCAGTGTGGCGCGCGCTTTGATGAATGGCGGCGATGTGATCCTTGCCGATGAGCCGACGGGTGCGCTGGATAGTCACAGCGGCGAAGAAATGATGCAGTTGTTGCAGGAGCTTCACAGCGACGGTCATACCATCATTATCGTGACCCATGATATGCACGTGGCCCAATATGCTGACCGCATTATTGAAATCAAAGACGGTGTGATTATCAGCGATGAGCGCAGTCAGGATAAACAGACGGCTAAGCCGCAAAGCTCGATGTCACAAACTTCGACGTCGCAAAGCTTAACGTTACAAAATATGGCGCCACAAAAGCCTAGCGGTGCAGTGGCAGCAAAAGACAGCTCGCGTGCGCGGGTGGCTTCGTTGGACAGATATGTCGAAGCACTTAAAATGGCGCTGGTGGCGATGTCGACCCACAGGTTACGTACCTTCTTGACTATGCTCGGGATTATTATCGGTATTGCCTCTGTGGTTTCTGTGGTGGCCTTAGGTGAAGGTTCGCAGCAGGCCATCCTCAAAAGTATCAGTTCGATGGGAACCAACACGATTGATATTCGCCCCGGTTCTGGTTTTGGCGATAGACGCTCGGCGCGGGTACGCACCTTAACCGCAACGGACGCCAATGCCCTTAAAAATCTGCCCTATGTTGATAGCGTGACGCCAAGCATTGGCTCTACTGCAACGGTTCGTTTTGGTAATAAAGCGGTATCGGCATCGGTGAATGGTGTGGGACCTGAGTTTTTCCGTGTAAGAGGGTACGAGTTAGCGCAGGGCCAATTTTGGGATGATGCCAGTGTCGCATCGCTCGCCCAAGATGCGGTGATTGATGACAACACCCGTAAGGAGCTTTTCCCTAACAGCGCTGCCGACAATAACTCGGCGATAGGGCAAGTGATTTTCCTTGGAGATTTACCCGTACGTATCATAGGTGTGACGCAGCCAAAAGAAAGTGCTTTTGGTAACAGCGATGCGCTTAATGTATGGGTGCCTTACACCACAGTTTCTGGCCGTATGGTGGGTAAAAATTATTTGGATGGTATTGCAGTTCGACTCGATGAAACTGTGCCGAGTAACGCGGCGGAGCAGGGCATTATCGCGCTGCTTAAAATGCGCCACGGTACGCAAGATTTCTTCACCATCAATACCGATACCATTAGGCAGAACATCGAAAAAACCACAGCAACCATGACCTTACTGATCTCGGCTATCGCGGTGATTTCCCTTGTCGTTGGCGGAATTGGGGTGATGAACATTATGTTAGTGTCTGTGACTGAGCGAACCCGTGAAATCGGTGTTCGTATGGCGGTGGGTGCGCGCCAGAACGATATTTTGCGCCAGTTCCTTATCGAAGCCATTTTAGTGTGTTTGTGTGGTGGCACCTTAGGTATCGCCTTGTCCTACTTAATTGGCGTGGTGTTTGCTCAAACGGGGGGCAGTTTCCAAATGATTTATTCCACCACCTCCATCGTTGCTGCCTTTGCCTGCTCGACCTTAATTGGTGTGCTATTTGGTTTCTTACCCGCCCGCAATGCGGCGCAGTTAGATCCAGTTGATGCACTAGCCAGAGAGTAATAACACCATGAATACTAGACTATTTAATCGAATATTTTCACCTCGTAGCAGTGTTGTTGCTGTTTGCACGGCTTTGGGACCTGCTCTGTGCATAGCCCTGTTGAGTGGTTGTGGCAGTGTTATGCGTTCAGACTTTGAACCGCCCGCACTGGCTATTCCTGAACAGTGGCAAAACACCACAGTGAACGAGCAAGTGAGAGTAGATCCTTGGTGGCAGCAGTTTCATCAGCCCGAGCTCGATAAGCTGGTCAGCCAAGTGCTGAGCACTAACAATGACTTAACCCTGGCGACCTTAACGCTGCGTAAGGCACGCTTGCAGGCAGGGCTAACGCGGGATGATCTATACCCACAGTTATCGGCAAACCTTGACGCTTCCCGTAATCAGCCATTTGAGGGTGGCGATGCGACTAAGAGTTATCAAGCAAAATTGTCCGTGAGTTATGAGGTGGATTTGTGGGGCAAAGTGTCGGCCAATATCGACCAAGCTCAATGGGCGGCGCTGGCGAGCGCCGAAGATAGAGAAAGTACCACCCAAAGCCTAGTGGCGACCACCGCATCCTTGTATTGGCAGATAGGTTATTTAAATCAACGAATTGATTTAAGCCAAAAGAGTATCGAGTACAGTCAGCAAACGTTGGCATTAACCCAAAGGCAGTATGATTCTGGGGCCGTGACGCAAGTGAATGTGCTTGAAGCTCAGCGCAGTATGGCGGGACAAGAGGCTGCCCATAGCCAGCTTATTCAGCAATTAACTGTGGCTAAAAATGCCCTCGCGATATTACTGAATCAGGCACCTGCAGCTGTTCCTGCGCAGAGTTTAGCTTCAGGGGGAACTTGGGTTGAGATTAAGCAACTCCCCGACGTAGCAGTACCTGATGTTAGCGTGGGTGTACCCGCAGATTTATTAGTGAGACGCCCAGATGTGAAGGCCTCCTTGTATCAACTGCGCTCCGCCTTGGCGAGTAAAGATGCGACCTATGCGAGTTATTTCCCAAGCCTGAGTTTAACCGGCGGTGTTGGGGAGTCGACCTCTGAGTTAAAAGAGTTGTTACGTAATCCCGTTGGCAGTTTAGGCGCAGGGCTAGTCTTGCCCTTTTTGCAGTGGAATCAAATGCAAATCAATAATGACATTGCCGATATCGATTATCAAACCGCAGTGGTGAATTATCGCAAGACGCTTTATTCCGCCTTTGAGGATGTCGATAACGCGATTTCGGCTAAGCAGCAATATCGTTATCAAGGGGAGAAGTTGGCACAGCAATTTAGCGCAGCGGCGGCCGTTGAAGCCATTTATGAGAGCCAGTACCGCAATGGCGCTATCGGTATTCAGAATTGGATTGATGCCCAAGAGAATCGTCGCAGCGCCGAGGCGGCTTTACTCGAGAATCGCTATAACCAACTCACCGCCCAAGCGACACTTTATCAAGCCCTTGGTGGCAGTGATATTGCCCCGCCTTTGGCAAAGGAATAGCGCATTTTTGTAAAAGCATCACAGCGCGACAGAAAAATAAAAAACCGCTATTAATAGCGGTTTTTTGTTGGGCAAGTGCAAGTGTAAGCACTCGTGCTAGTGCCTTTGCGCTGCGTTTAGCCGTTAAGCAGAATTAGCTGCGTAATATTTGCAGCGGCAGACTGAGCATATCATCGCCGGTTCCGGCTAAGTGCCAGATGATGCCGACTAAGGCGCCAACCGTGAGCAAATACCAAATAACCGAGAAGATTTGCCCGTATCTGTCTAATGGCAGCAAATGGCTTTGATGACGAGTTCGCCATTCGAAAATGATTTCTAAGCTGCCGATCAACAGTAAGAAGCCCAATAGGGCTAAGCCTAAGGTGTAGCTGATATACACTCCGAAAGCGGCACCAGCGGCGCAGGCGACCAAGCCCATAATGCTGTTCATCGAAAAGCTGATGCTCTTTAAAATATGGCCGCCATCGAGTGGCAGAATAGGCAATAAATTAAATAGGTTAAGCAGCGCATTAAAGGCGGCAAGGCCAGCAAAAAACACATTGCCCGTTGCGTGGTAAGCAATCAAGGAAGCGATGGACATCAAGAGCCCAAAGGTCGGTCCCATGATAGAAATCACCACATCTTGCCAACGCGTATTAATTTTCTCATCGGAGAGCGCGAGTCCGCCCATAAAGGGAATAAGGTAAATCCCTTTGGTCTTCATCCCAAAATATTTCATTGCGCGAATATGGCCATATTCGTGAAATACCAAACAGGCGATAAGTGCGAGGGCGAATTGGAAGGAGAATAGCCAAGAGTAAGCGGCAACACTGGCGCCCGCTAACACTACCTTTATGACTTTAGCGCTTTTTAACAGCTTAAAGCCGAGGGAGGCGAGTCCTATCATGCTGATTTTTTGCTGTTTAACGATGGGCGTTTCTGGTGTTTGGCGTTCGATATCTTTCTCTGTCCGTCGCCCTTGGTCGATAATCTTGTCATCCATCAGCAAGCAGTAATCGAGGCGGAAAGGCTGCCAAACGAGATCGGTTTCGAGGCGAACTTGGATTTTAGCTTCTGTTATGGCGATGGCTTGCTCACCACTTTCTGTCACCAATTGGCTGCTGTGGTGGGTGAGTTCAAAGACATGGACTTTGAGGCCGCCATTATCGACGGAAGCTTCTTTTTGTGAGACTAAGGTGTTGTCCCAGTAGAGTTGTTGCCAGCCCGCGAGCGAGCCTTCTAAGCGCAGTTGTTTGCCTAAGCAGTCAATCTTAAGTAGTTCCAATTTCGGTTCCATCTGTTTGTATATTTAGTGCCAACTTAAACGTCATCCCTTGAGTCGACGCAGAAAACGGTTATTTTGGAGTGCATCTTAAGCGCTTTACCGTCTGGCTTAGCGCTGTTACACCGTGGCAAATTATGCCTGTGAATTGATTATGAGGATATTAGCTTTTAAGGTCATATTGTTTTTTATTGATTAACTGAGTTATTGATAGCCATTTATTATGGCTTATCATGTGCTTGCTGTTTATTCATCGAGGGTACGAACAATTTCAATGCCTTGGGCAATTGTCGTGAAAGCCAGTTTAGCGACACAACATTGTCCTAGTGCTTGGGCATGATTTTGAACCCATTTGATAAATTCATTGAGTGGCAAATCCTGTTTTTGGCGCAGTAATCGAGGTAATTCGCCAACAGGATCTTCATGGATTTTTTGTGGACAGGCACTGATAAGGTATCGCTGCCCTTTGGAGTCTAATAATTGATCGGTTTCGATGAAGTGATGCTGATAGAGACAGGCCAGTTCGAGCCAATCTCTTTGATGTTCTAGGTAAAGTAATTCGTCATTTTGAGTCAGTTTTACAATCGCTGGCCATTCAATACTAGACATCTTAACGCTAGTCATTTCAGATCCTTAGGAAGTTTAAAATGGGCTCTGAGGTATTCTCTGAGATCAATCGGCGGCAGTAGACAAGGATTAGGATTTAGCAAGAAGGTGACTTGGCATACTGCTGCGTGCGTTTATCTGTGAGCAGTATGCCACGCTTGGAGAAGATAGATAGAGGCCAGCACGAGTTCAGAGGTTTGGCTGCCGAGCGAAAGCCGCCTCAGCACTGGCGTTAAGAACCCTAGTGAACCTTATGTGCTCGGTACAGCTTTTGCCTTGGCGTTATAGTCAAAGTTAATCTCTTGATTAACATTGGCAATACAACAAGTGCCGTGTTCACGTGCCGTACGGTGATTTGCTGGACCTATATGCAGCTCAACGTTAAGGAATACGTGTTTAAGCACTTCGATACGGTATTTTTCGTAGTAGCCTTCGACTTCTTGTTTAAAGGTATCGAATTCAAGCTCTTCACGGGTACGTTCGTCCATGATGCGATTCTTCTCATCAAGCATCATCTTTATTTGCTCAATCATAACCGCGTCAGCTTGCCATTCTGACTTGGGGGGCAGTTTATTGAGGCGAGCCTCGATATCTAAACTGGCGACGACCATAGCTTTAACGCTCTCATCGAGTAGCTTGAGATCTTGCTTGAGTTCAGCCTGTCCCATTGCGCAGTAAACGTCAGTTTTAGTCCCTGCCGTTGCACCTATGACAACCGCCGTGATGCCTTTTTCAGCGTGTGCAACTCCGCCAACCAGATCACCACGACGACCGCTAGGATCGCTGACCGTTAAACTGCCGGCGGTTTTGGTATTACTGTGCAGCAACTGTTTAGTGACTAAGATATTACCTTTGGCAACTAATTGAGAATATTGCACAAATTGGGCGCTGATCTGCCCTTGAGAATAGATATTGGTAGAGTATTCATTGGCTTTAATCTGGCGGCCAATGATGCCTTTACTCACAGTGACATCACCTTCTGCTTCAAGGGTGGCGGAGTCCACAAACCCCATCACGGTAATATCGCCTGAGCTTTTAACTATCATGCCCTCGTGGACATCACCTGTAATTAAAATACTGCCCTTGAAGGTGACATGGCCTGTGCTGATGTCGACATCTTTAAGTTGCAGTACATCATCGACATTCATACCTGTACGGGTTTCGACGGGTTGCCCCGGCACTGTGGCGATCAGCTTATTGGGATCTTTGGGATGAAAAGCTGTGCCTGTACCCGCTTGAAGCACGGCATCCTTACCTGGTTTTTGTTTAAGGACTTCGCCCTTGATGTTGTAGCCCGGAGTGCCTTCGGTGGCTAAATGTTTAACCATCAAGAGATCATTGGCTTTAACAACGATCATTGCGCCTAAATTGCGCATATCGACACTGCCATCTTCGCGCTCTTGTGGCTGAAGCAAGCGCTCCCGCGCAAGGAATACTTTGCGTTCTAGTACCGCATTGAGTCCATTAACAGGGGCTTTGCCTTGGGCTATTTCACTTTGGCAGATTTCCCCTGGCTTGAGTGTGCTGAGTTGCTTTAGTAGAGCTTGAATTTTGAGTTTGCTTAGCCCCATGCAGACGTTGTTTTTTTTGAGATGAGTGAGGATCTCTGGCAAATCTATCTGTTTACCACCCCATGCTGCGGTAAGTTTAAGACTGGCTTGCATTTTATCGGGACTAATCTCGATAGCTATGCTGCCATCGCGACGTTCGGCCAAAGTAGTATAGAGCTCAAATTTTCCATCGTCTTGATTACAAAGAGAGTTGATTTTAGCGACGGTTTTAGTAATGGCTGGTTCTAGCGGAAACAGGGCGGCGAATTCAGGTAAAGATAACAGGCGCATTATGTCTTCATGGGTGACTGGACCATGGACATTCGGGATCAGGCGCAATTCAGCTTTTGTCTTATCGCTGTTTAGCTCTATGAGTTCAGGGTCCAGCATAGGGGCATTCCTAGTAATTGCGTTTTATTCTTGTTAAGAAGCTGTTTTGAGTATAACAGTAGAAACTTAGGGTAAAGAAGCCTTTTTGGCTGCAAAATCAGCAAATGTTGTCATTTTGTTGTTAATGGTCTATGAGTGAATTTTAAAATAGTTTTTTATAAAAAATTGAGTCTTATAATCAGTGTTATCTCTGGTTTTATAACAAAAATTACTGAATAAACCACAACTTATATTGATTTTAGGTTTAACCATTATTTTGATGTTTTAAATCGAATCCCTATGTTAGGAACGGCTGTTGAGTGATTATAAGTGAGAAATTGTCAGAATCGCTGGCATGCGGCAGATCACAATATTGAATTTTGTAACACGATGAAAGGGAGGTTTTATCTAAAAACAAACAGGGATTGGGATAAGAGTGAGTGGCTGGGTTGCCAATAACGCGCTTCAGCGAAAGCATCTGCGCGTTATTAATAAAACATCTATTTGTGCTGGAAGTAATACAACTTGTACTTGTTGTTATCGGCAACCACTTTCAATTGGCCAAATTCGGCGGCGATAATATCGGAATAGGGCAGGTGGCGATTGGCGACTATTTGCCAAATACCATTATGCTGTAATTGCTTAGCGCTATCGGTGACAAAGTTCTGCGCTATGCTGGTAGTGCTGGCGAGGCCATCATGAAACGGCGGATTAGAGATAATGCCGTTAAATTTTCCTGTGGTTTGCGCGAGCCCATCGGATGGATACACTTTTGCTGTCATGCCATTGGCCGCCAGGGTGAGTTCACAAGAAGCTAACGCCATGGCATTAATATCAACGCATTCTAGGGATAGGCTCGGTTGTGCTTTTAGTAGAGCGGCGGTGATCACGCCAGCGCCGCAACCAAAATCGAGCACTCGGCCCGAGAGTGTTGGTAGGTGTGACAATAATAATTCAGTGCCGAGATCTAACCGTTTTTCGCTAAATACCCCGACTAAATTACAGATACTGATCTCGCCTTGCGGCGTTGTGAGTTGATACTGACTGACCCAGTCGCTAAGTTTCATTGCCGGGGCGCAGCCCTCTAAATTGCTACCAAACAGCAGGCAGTGGCGGGCGTTATCGAGCTTCATCCCCGTCGCAAAATACTCAGGCAAGAGTTTAACTAAAGACTTAATCCCGCCTTTGTTTTCCCCAACGACTAATAGCTGGCCGTTAGGCACAAGATGGCTGGCGGCGAGGTTAAACAGATAAGGTGCGAGGGGTTTAGCCTTGGGGAAATAAACGATAACCGTATCGTACTTTTCTGGTTTAATTGGGTCTTGATGTGGCAGTTCGTGGCCGAAGTAGCAACGCAGTTTTGAATTCGCGTGCGGCGCTAAGTGTAAATAATGGTGATAATCCAAGGCGAGGGCATCGACCGAGGCCGCGACATCGAGCAGGGCTTTTGGCAGTAGATCGGCTTCATGATTGAGCACTAACACCTTATGTTGGCTTAGGCTGTCTTGATTACGAATAATGACTTGCGATGGATTAGTTAACACAGTTACAGGCACCTATAAACTTAAGTGTGGGCATTATACCCGTTATTCACGCCCGAGCCAGTTTGCATCGAATCACTGCACTAAGACCTAATAAAATCCCTAATAAAAAGACCCAATAAAAAAGGCAACTGCATTATGCGGTTGCCTTATGTGATTGCCTTTAATGAAAGGAATCGATTAACGCTTAGCTCTTAGGTTTCTTCGGTTTTGGCAATAAGCTGAAAATCTTATTGGCGATATCAGTATTGTCTTGATGGCCGTTAAACAGCTCAGATGCGGGACCTGCGGCAAACACTTGTACGTCTGTGCCTGTGTGACCGTCGGTTGTCCAACCGGTATCAGTTCGCTTATCAATAACATGGCGAATTGCAACCGCGATGGTTTCTAATCCCTGCATTCTGGCGACCGTTAATTTTGCGATTTCTTCTTCGTTGAGCTCAAAACCTAAACCGCGGGCAAGATCGGCCTGCCATTGTTCACCGCTGATGGCGGCTAAGGCTAATGTGTCGGTACTGGCTGAAATGTTACGTAGGATTTCAGGGTTCCAGTTGTAGTTTCCATCGACGCCAATCGATAGGCCACCGGTGTTATGGTCGGCGGTGATCACCATCAGGGTATCAGGATGTTCACGCACGAATTGCTCAACCACCTCAATGGCATTGGAGAATTCATCCATTTCACCCATGGCTGTAGCGATGTCGTTATTGTGACCCGCCCAGTCGATGAGACTTCCTTCGACTAACAGTACAAAACCTTGGTCATTCTGCGACAGTAAACTGAGTGCTTTTTGGGTTAAAGTGCTGAGTTTTTTCGCATCTTTTTCATCAATCGCCCAAGGTAATTGGACTTCGGCAAACAAGCCTAGCACTTTAGGTTGAGTGATGCTGGCGAGATCTTCAAAACGAGTAATATGTTGATAACCTTTGGCTTTAAATTGCGCTAATAGCTCAGGGGTAAAGTATTTTTGACCACCGCCTAAGAATACATCGGCGTTGGTTTCTAGATAGCTGAGTGCTAAGGCGTCGTAGTTTTTACGGCTCTCGTTGTGGGCTAAAAAGGCTGCAGGCGTGGCGTGGTTTATCTGGGATGTAACAGCTACACCTGTGCTGAGGCCAAGGGATTTGGCTTTTTCGAGTATGGTCGGCAGCGGTTGCTTTTGGGTATCGACCGAAATCGCCCCATTGTAAGATTTAACGCCAGTGGCGAGCGCAGTTGCTGCCGCGGCTGAGTCGGTAACATAACCACTGACACTGGCGGGATAAGTGCTCGCCATACCTACAAGTAAACGGTCGAATACGGTTTGTTCAACTTCCTCTGTGTCAGGATTATCTTTGTAGTAACGGTAAGCGCTAGTGTAAGACGGTCCCATACCATCACCTATCATGATGACAATATTTTTGGGACGCGACGGTGCTTTCGTTGGACCTGTTTCTATGTTGGCCCAAGTCGGAGTCGATAGTAATAAACCTATGCCGAGTAACAAGAATGGCGCTTTGGTGAAACTCATATCACATCCCTAGAAAGTGGCTAGGCGCTTGTGATGTCAAAGCGCCTTAAATCAACAAACTCGTTGGTAAATTTTTATGCTTTGGTGTTAATGCGTGCTTCAATAGCATCCATTAACATGCCTGTGATGTCGACATCAAATGCTGCTTGGATCTCACGGATACAAGTTGGACTGGTTACGTTGATCTCAGTCAGCTTGTCACCAATGACATCGAGGCCGACAAAAATCAGTCCACGTTTTTTAAGTTCTGGACCAATGGCGCGGGCAATTGCCCAATCGCTGTCGGATAAAGGTTGAGCTACACCGCTTCCGCCTGCCGCTAAGTTACCACGGGTTTCGCCTTTCATTGGGATACGCGCCAAGGCGTAGGGTACAGGCTCACCATCGACCACTAAAATGCGTTTATCACCTTTGGTTATCTCAGGGATAAAGGCTTGCGCCATGGCATATTGTTGGCCATAGCTGGTCAAGGTTTCTATGATGACCCCAAGGTTTGGGTCGTCCTGCTTCACGCGGAAAATCGAGGTGCCGCCCATACCATCAAGTGGCTTAAGAATAATATCGCCCTTCGCTTGGTGGAAAGCGCGGATACGTTTGGCATCACGGGTCACGATCGTTTCTGGCGTGAATTCGCTAAACCATGCGGTAAACAGTTTCTCGTTAGCATCACGTAAGCTTTGCGGCTTGTTAACGATCAACACGCCTTGTTCTTCGGCGCGTTCAAGCATGTAAGTTGCGTAGATAAACTCAGTATCGAATGGCGGGTCCTTACGCATTAAGATCACGTCGAGTTCGCTCATCGGCGTGTCTGTAGCTTCGCCGAGTTCAAACCATTTGCTCGCATCATTGAAAACAGTTAACGGACGCATATTGGCCATAGCCACACCGTTGACCATGGCAAGATCGGCCATTTCCATATAAAACAGCTGATAACCTCTTTCCTGCGCGGCCATTAACATGGCAAAACTGGAGTCTTTCTTAATGTTGATCTCACTGATGGGGTCCATCACTATGCCGAGTTTTATCATTAATCTGTTCCTTATTTGTCGCCGTTTGCAGGCAAAAAAGCATTTATTGGATAATGGGGTGCCATACCACCGCTGTGTGCGGCTGTGGACGGTCTAGCCTAAATCACCAAATCTGAGTTGCAGTGCCGTAATGGCGGTGAGCGAGGCGGTTTCGGTGCGTAGCACTCTGGGGCCAAGCAACACATCGGTAAATTGATAGGTTTCTGTCATGGCGATTTCTTCCGCCGACAAACCGCCTTCTGGGCCAATTAATAGTCGCACGCGGGTATGCGCCAAATCTAAGCCATTGATACCGTGTGCGGCACGTGGATGCAAATTGAGTTTAAGCGCTGAGGTCGGCTCACTGCACCAATCGTGCAAGTCCATCGCTGGGCGAACCATGGGCACTTGGCTGCGTCCCGATTGCTCACAGGCGCTCACGACGATCTTCTGCCATTGCTGAATTTTTTTCTCTAGGCGTTCACCGTTGAGTTTCACACCGCAGCGATCTGAAAACAGCGGCGTAATCGTATTCACGCCAAGCTCGACTGATTTTTGAATGGTGAACTCCATTCTATCTCCACGGGAAATCACTTGGCCTAAGTGCAAGTTGAGTGGCGACTCAGATAAATTGGCCTCACAGGAAAGCAGTTTTACTGTGACATGCTTCTTACCTGCATCGACAATTTCAGCAAGATAATCATTGCCATCGCCATTAAATAGACTGATATGTTCGCCGTTGCCCATGCGTAGCACCTTGCCGATATGGGCCGCGCCATCTTCGTCTAAGTTCAACTGTTGATTGATGGCTAATGGCTGAGGTTGATAAATTCTTGGGACTCTCATTGTCGACCTTATTCGGCTAATTGTTGACGCTGTGGTGGCGCATTACAGGCATTCTGCACAAAGGGGTTATGGTTACCTTGGGTTTGCGCTATGGCGTTATCACGTTTGCACTCAATAGTATCAACTGGATAGGTTTTATCCCATGCCTTAAATAATTTTAATTGGCTTGAGGCGATTTTAAGACCATAGGTCTGCTGCATATAGAGGTAGGTTCTGGCTATCTTACCGCGGGTATTCGCGGGAGGTTGTGCTTGACGATTCTTAAAGTCGACTACCATAGCACATTGGCCATATTGGTCAGCCTTACCGTTCCATTGGCTAAATCGGAAGTTGCTGCGATCGCCATTGACCTCACCAATTGCGGGTACCAAATTATGCATGTCCGATTCCATTTTATTAAATTCATTACTGTTATCGGCACAGTTTTTACGGCCACCCTTTTGCCAGCATTGGAGTTGATGGCCAAATTCCCAGGCGGGGACTATGTGTTCCCACTCGATACGGTTGGCGCGGGTTTCCTGTTTACGGACTTGATAACCACAGCTGGCGAGATCGGGTTTCCACGATTTGCCTTTGATCTGAATTTCACAGCCACAGTAAAAGCTGACTGCGGGCAGAGTACCTTGGCGACTGCCTGCGTAGAGCGCCTGTGACTTGGTTTTCGCTTGGCTGAAACTGCTGGGATGTGACACTGAGGCACTTGCGGGCACAGATAAGGTCGCCGCCCAAGTGATTAGGCACAACAAAAGTCGCCGTGAATTAACGGTTAAAGAAGCTTTGTTCAAAATTTATCCCAAAATAACAAACACTACGCGAGCCTTTGGCTCGTCTTTTATGGCGTGATGGTAAGGGAAATATCGCTGTTTATGCAAATTGAGTCGTACTTAGGTGGGGGTTTTGTTTGCTGAAAGTCGCTAGATCGCAGTTAAATGGGTCTTACAGCGTTTACAAATATAACGACTTTCACCACGCAGCACCTTGTTATGGCGGCGAATACTCAGTCGAATTGGTCCACAGGCGCAGCGATACTCAACATCGCGACTCGTAACTGAAGTGGTATTAAAGCTATGTGTGGTACTCGGATTGACCTTAAATACCGTTAACATCAAAGATTGCCATTCTTTACCGTGGGGTTTGGTTTTGCCAAAAAGCTGAAAACACAGTAAATGACAAATTTCGTGGGGGACGACCTCAGTCAGAAATGCCTCGCTGTTTTCGCGTAGCAATACAGGATTGAATCGCAAGCGATTCTGTTGCAGATGAGCCGTACCCGCACTCTTACCCCTTAAACTAAATTGAGTGACTGGGCGTGGAAAAGTGCGCTTAAGCAATATCTCTGCCTCTTGATAACAGGCTTCAATTCGCTCTAGTACTTGAATTTGTAGTGACGAGAGTGGGCGTGATGAACCGGTGAAAATATGCGCCTGAGCCGGATTGGGTGCTGGTGGACTCGTTATCACCTGCGACTTATCTTGGCTTTGGCCTAAGGCTGAGTACGTCGACCTTGACAGTGGTGCAAGTGCTTCACTGCTGCGACGGCGTAAGGCATTGAGTAAGTCAGCGGGTTTCAGCATAGGGTTAGCGTTGGATCTCTTCGGTTAAAGATAAAATTGAGTGCTTAAAACTTATCGGTGATTAAGCCTGCCTAAGCGTTCACATCAGAAGCGTTCGCATCATAGCGAACGCTATCTGACAATACTAGTTTCAGCCTGTTTCAGGAAATGTGACTTGGCTATAAACTCGCCGCCGCTTGCATCACCATAGTGCGTACTTGTTCGACTATGGCTTGCTCAGTATCTGCGTCATAGCCTTTGACTCTTGGTGTGTGAATGTGGCCGACCTTGGTATGGCTATTAAACTTTTGCTGCAAGACTATGGCGCGATAGGAGATTTCATTAGAGAGATAACCGCCGCCTGAACCTTCGACTGAGGTTTCGTTTTGCAGTTCGTTTAATGATGTTGCACTAAATTCGCCGCGGGCAAGGGTAGTGACAGTATGGTTATCATTGACTTTCCATTGACCATCTTTGACTTGCATAGCCGAAACAGGCAGTGAAAATTCCACAAATTCGGGGCCGATAAAATCTTTACCATTAAGCTTTGGGGCAACCGGTGCGGTTTTAGTGCCGCCAGTGAGTACGTTTTGGTTATCGGGCGCCGCTGCACTGCGCTTTCGCCCAGGGAAACGTTCAATATCAAAATCAGTTCGGCCCATGCTAACGGTGAACACAAATTGGGTTTTGGGATCGCGATAAATCGGGCTCAATAGCGACTCGATAAGTCCTTGATCAAAATCTGCAAAACGCACTGGCACCATAGCGGTTTCTATTTGCGCCGTTTTACCATTAATTTCAAAGCGAAAACCATCCAAGGCGAGGGCGACTAAACCTGAAGGATTACTCTGGGTGATATCTTTGTCGAGGAAGAAAGGATCGAAACCAGTGAGAAATATTTTGATTTGGACATCATCACCATATTGAATATCGCTAAAACCCCGTGAGGCCTTTTCAACCGCACTCATTAATATGTCTTGTTGCCAATCGGCCATTTTAAAGTTGGCGCTGGTGGTTTCTAGACTATTAAGCATGGCAAGGCGAGCCCAGTATAAAGGTCGGTCGTCAAAATGCCCTGACTGTACATCGCGGACAGCTTGTTGCCACAATCTGTGTCCTTGGCGCGCCGCTAATTGGGTGGCGTCAACTTCGTTTTTCTTTGAGCTCAGCTGAGCCAGACCATCGTCAAGTGCTTGATAGCGAGTGACTACGTCGCCTATGGTTTTTTCGGCTGCTGGTAGGCGGGAAACTTCAACGTCACCAAATAACTGCACGGCACTGGCTGTAGTCATTAAGCTGGTGGTGAGGATGAGTGTTAACACTGGCTTCAACATGTTTGGCTTCCCTGTAGTGATTAGACGTTATTCATTGGAAATAATGATTATTTTTTTCGTGCGGATAGTCTCATATGCCAAAAAGTATGCACTACAAGCTAAGGGTAATAAAGTTAAGCTCAGTGATCTTTGTCATCTTATGCCAATATCTTCTATCACAAATCATATGGCGCTGGCATTAACCCATCTGCAACAGTGCAATAGGGTCTAGTTTGCCTCTTTTTTGCCACAATTGGTCAGCAGTTTGCTAGGGCTTGCCAAAACCCTAAGTGATAGCCTTAATCACTTTTTTAGTTCATTGGATTGGTTGTTTTTCTACAAGGAGACTTTATGCGTTTGTTCACCATATCGGCTGTGCTGGTGATGTCGTCTATTTTAGTGTCGTCAAGCTTAGTGGCGCCGACTTTTGCATCTACTACAGCTAAGGAGTGGCAAGAAACCCGCAGTTGGGATGCTAGTTTTACTCAGCACCAAACTAAAGGCGTAGTGGTGTTATGGAATGAAAACAAGCAACAGGGATTCACTAATAATCTTAAACGTGCCAATCAAGGTTTTTTACCTGCATCGACGTTTAAGATTCCTAACAGTTTGATCGCGCTAGAGCTTGGCGTGGTGAAGGATGAGCATCAAGTCTTTAATTGGGATGGTAAAAGTCGAGATATCGCAACTTGGAATCGTGATCATAACCTTATTACTGCAATGAAGTATTCGGTTGTGCCTGTCTACCAAGAGTTTGCTCGCCAAATTGGTGAGGCGCGTATGTCGAAGATGATCGCCTCGTTTGATTATGGTAATGAGGATATTTCGGGAAATTTGGATAGCTTTTGGTTAGATGGTGGCATACGAATTTCGGCTACGGAGCAAATCGATTTCCTACGTAAGCTTTATCACAACAAGATACACGCTTCTGAGCGCAGTTTACGTATTGTTAAGCAAGCCATGCTGACTGAAGCGAATTCTGACTATATTATCCGTGCGAAAACCGGTTATGCAGTCAGAGCAGAACCAAGCATTGGCTGGTGGGTAGGTTGGGTTGAACTCGATGATAATGTATGGTTTTTTGCGATGAATATGGATATTCCCGACGCGGCAGGTTTACCATTGCGTCAAGCCATTACTAAGGAAATCTTAAAACGGGAACGCGTTATTCCTTAGCCCATGCTAGGTAGCGTAAGCATAGCGTATCCAAACCTTGCGAGAATTGCGTATGACGCTGCCTACTTAGCTGACATCAATCGTGATACTGACAGCCTAGACTCAGATCTAGGCTTTTTTATTGGGCTTTCTTGAAACAGGCTTCCTTGATGCGACGGGAAACGTTAACCCATTAGGGATTGCAGGCTTTCTTGGCTGCTGAAGCGTTTTACAAAGAAATCTAAGAAGACACTGATGTTGGTGGCCAGTTGGCGTCGGCTCGAATAAACCCCATAAACCTTAAAAGGTTCAATCGGCCACTCCTGTAAAATCGGTACTAGCTGTCCATTAGCAAGTTCAGTCTTACAGGCTGAATTGGATAACATGGCGATGCCAAAATCATCTATGGCTAATTGCTTCACCATTATCGGGCTGTTGACCCTCACTTTACGCTGAAAGTTCGCCATGGTTTTACGCGAACCTTTACCCAATGGCCAAATTGGTGCTGAGCGAGAAGTCCCCAATAAAATCCCACTGTGCAGGCTGAGTTCCTTTGGGGTCGCGGGTGTGCCTTTGAGTTTTAAGTATGCAGGGCTTGCCACCAAAATTGGCTGGCGTTCAAACAGTAATCTTGCGACTAAGTCCGACGATTGAAGTGGACCATATTTGATGGCTATGTCATATCCTTCACCGACTAAACCAATATCGTTGTCGGTAAACTGGACATCCAATTCAACATTGGGATATAAACGCATAAATCCGCTACAGAGGTTAGCGATAAGTTCTTGGCTAAATGACACTGGGATTGCAATACGTAATGATCCTGACACATCATCGTGAGTATTCTCGATAACTGCCTTGGCCGCTTCTACCTCATTGCGAATCGAATCACAGTGTTGATAAAAGAGTGCCCCGATTTGGGTCAAACTCAAATTACGGGTGTCGCGCTGTAGTAATCGCACGCCAAGTTGTTCTTCTAGCTGCGCGATTTTGCGACTTATGGTGGATTTTGGGTGGCCGGTTTCACGTGCAGCTTGGGAGAATCCCTTCGCTCTAACTACGGCTGCAAATAGCATCATACCGTTTAAATCTGGCATGTTATTCCCACTGTCTCATATTTGGAACAAAGCGTCCTATGCAGTTTAATGGCATTTGACGGGATAACAAAGTTATATTTATTGGCTAAAAATTTTCAGAGGCTAAGCAGAGGATCTTTTGATGACCAGCAATAATCAGCCCAAACACATGACTCAAGCCCAAACGCCCGATCCGCTTTTTTTACAGGCCGAGCATTTGGCAAAAGATTTTTCTCTGTTTCCTAAGCATAGTAAACAGAGTTTATCGGAAGAAATTAAAGGTCTTTTAAATGAGGATGCTATTCAAGCAAACTTAAAAGACTTGGCATCTTTAGATGTCGACGGTTACGTTGCTAAAGTGATCCAGCCGACCCAAGATAAAGGTCGTCCTGGTGCAAAACGTATTATTGCCGATCTTAAAGGTCGTTTGATTACGGAAACTCACTTGGGCTCTTTTTACAGTGCTGAGGTCGAGCTGAACTTTGGTTCACGCACTCGTCGTATTGGCTTTATTGCCCAAGAACGCACTACCGCTAACGGTGCTTGGATGCCTGAGCATCATTACGCCGCTTGTAAAGCAATTCGTCATTTCGCCGAATTGTCTATGCCTATTATCTATTTAATTGATACCCCAGGGGCGGATGCTGGCGAAATCGCTAACAGCCAAAACCAAGCGCATTCAATTTCTAAAGCCATCGCAGAAAGCGCCAACGTTGACGTACCGACAGTCGGTATCGTAATTGGTGCTGGTTATTCTGGTGGCGCAATTCCATTAGCGGCTGCGAACATTCTGTTGTCGTTGCGTGACGGTATTTTCAACACGATCCAGCCACAAGGTCTGCAAAGTATTGCCCGTAAGTACAACTTATCTTGGCAAGAATGTGCGAAATCTGTGGGTGTATCACCAGAAGAGCTTTATACCTCAGGTTGTATCGACGGTATCATCGACTTTTCACCAGGCGATCGCGACGAGCGTCAGCACAATCTGCGCCGCGCTATTATTAGCAGCGTAGAAGCGGTTGAGCGTGCAGCGATGAATTTTGTGCGTGAATCTAAAGATTTACGAGAGCATTATGATCGCAGTTTAACTCGTTTCCTTAATCCATCTAAAAACTTGATGGCTTTGGAACTGAACGCTGAATTGGCTGTGGCAACGAGCCCTACCAGTCACCATAACTTGTTCGGTAGCGCCTATCGCTATTTGCGTTATTTAACGCTACGTAGCCGTATCCATTCTATTTCTCAAGAGCAATATGGTCGTCTGTCACGTGCTAGCGTGCCAGAAGGTGATCTGTTGGCACGTATTCAACAGGAACAAGACCGTGTGTTCCAAGCTTGGTTGTCTAACCCTGACAAGCTAGTTTATGACGAAGATTTGAATAAATTGTGGACTAACTTTGTCGCTAAACGTGACGAAGTCTCTACCGAGCGTAACATGCTGACACGTTTGATTTTGGGTGAGCCAAAAGAGAACTATAAAAAAGCACGTAAGGCGTTGTTATTCAACATTAGCTGGTCTTTGTATCATCGCTGGAAGAGCAATGCGGCTAACAACTTTAAAGGGCTGATTCAGCACTTAGAAAGTTTGCCAAACTCTGTGACTCAAGCTAAATGGCCTGAGCTGAATCAGCTGACTGTGCTGGACGTGGTGGTAAATGAAGAACTGCGTGAAGACTTTATTTGGCAATGCCATAACATTCTGATCTTCAATGCCTTGTATGACAACGTTGTGGGCAGCTTAGCGTCAATCGCTAAAGAAGCCATGATGTCGAAGAGTTTGTCACGTAACTCAGTGAACAACCTGTTGCACAAGTCAATTGACCATGCATTGTCGACGCAAGATACCTCGAACGACAAAGCTAAGTTCTATAAGTGGCTCAAGTATTTTATGGGTCAATCGAACCGCGCCGATTTGTTGGTGCGAGTAGAGCAGTGGAAGAGTGTGGGTTTCCCACAACTTAACGACAGTCTATTCGTGGTACTGACTTACTTCTTCGAGCGTTTACTGCCTGAGTATTTCGATAGTGAAAGCGATACCAGCAAGTACACTGGTGCGATCAACCCTGTGCGTATCGGTCGTCGTAAGGACTTCTGGAACCGCTTGACCATGGGTTATCAAGATCTATTGATCCAAAAAGTGCTACGTGACGAAAAACGTAAAGGCAACATGACTTGGGAAAATGTGGTGAAGCAGTTCTTTACCCATTTCGAAGAGATCAACGGCGACAAAATGTCGGCTAACTTGCTCAACTTCCCAGGCTTCCGTTTATCAATCGAAGATGCGTTAGACAAAGGCATTCGCCCATGTGGTTTGATCACAGGTATTGCTGACTTTAAAGAAAAAGGTCAAAAAGTGCGTGTGGGTGTGGCTGTGTCTAACACGGCATTCCAAGCGGGTGCATTCGATATGGCCAGTGCTGAGAAATTCTCTGCACTATTGATTGAGTGTGCTAAGCGTAAATTACCCGTTGTGTGCTTTATCAGTTCAGGTGGTATGCAGACTAAAGAAGGCGCCGCGGCGCTATTCTCTATGGCTGTCGTGAACGACCGTATCACGCGCTTTATTCGTGATAACGAATTGCCAGTACTGATGTTTGGTTTTGGTGACTGTACCGGTGGTGCGCAGGCGAGTTTTGTGACTCACCCATTGGTGCAAACTTACTACCTGTCTGGTACTAACATGCCATTCGCAGGTCAAATGGTGGTGCCAGCTTACTTACCATCAACGGCAACGCTGTCTAACTACTTGTCAAAAGTACCTGGCGCAATGGCGGGCTTAGTCCATAACCCATTCAGCGACAATTTAGACTCTCAGTTAGCAGGTATCGATCCTCTGATGCCAATGCCTTCGGCAAAAATTAACGACGTGATCATCAATGCACTGTCGACCTTAGTGGTTGAAGCTACTGTTGAAGAAGAAGTGATCGTGCAGAACGATCCACGTAAGTTAATGAAGCCAATTAACAAAGTATTGGTTCACGCCCGTGGTTGTACTGCTGTAAAACTGATCCGTAAGGCTCACGACAATAATATCAATGTGGTATTAGTGGCGTCGGATCCTGATATGACATCAGTGCCCGCGGACATGCTCAAAGAAACCGACAAGTTAGTTTGTCTCGGTGGTAACACATCGGATGAAAGTTACTTGAACGCATACTCTGTGCTGAAAGTAGCCGAATATGAACAGGTTGATGCATTGCATCCAGGTATCGGTTTCCTATCAGAAAGCCCGCAGTTTGCTGCATTGTGTGTGAATAACGGTGTTAACTTCGTCGGTCCTAGCGTGCATTCAATGACGACTATGGGTAACAAGTCGAACGCAATTAAGACATCGCAAGCGCAAAACGTACCTGTTGTACCTGGTTCGCACGGTATTCTGACCAATGCTGAACAAGCCGTAAACGTGGCGAGCGAAATTGGCTATCCAGTATTGCTTAAAGCGGTACAAGGTGGTGGCGGTAAAGGTATTCAGGTTGTAAAACGTCCTGAAGACATGATTGGTTTATTCCAAAAAACTGCAACCGAAGCGGCTGCAGCCTTTGGTAACGGTGACTTGTACTTAGAGAAATATGTGACATCACTGCGTCACATCGAAGTGCAGTTACTGCGTGATAAGTTCGGCAACGCGAAAGTATTAGGTTTGCGTGACTGTTCGGTTCAACGTAACAACCAAAAAGTGGTCGAAGAATCTGGCTCAACTATGTTGCCGGATGAGCTGAAGCGACAAGTGCTGGCTTATACCCGTGCCTTAGGCGACGCGACCGATTACATGGGCGCAGGTACCGTTGAGTTCATCTATAACTTAGATGCAAACGAAGTCTACTTTATGGAGATGAACACGCGTCTGCAGGTTGAGCATCCTGTTACGGAAGCGACTTCAGGTATTGATATCGTTAGTGCGCAGTTTGATATTGCCGCTGGCCGTTCAATTGCAGCGTTAGAGCCTAAAGAAATTGGTTATGCGATGGAAGTACGTGTGACGGCTGAGAAAGCGGCGCTCGATAGCCATGGCATACTGCAGCTGATTCCTAATCCGGGCAAGATCACTGAGTGTGTGTTCCCAGATCATCCCGATGTGGAAATCATTTCGATTGCTGCGCCAGGTAAAGAAGTATCGCCATACTACGATAGCTTGATTGCGCAAATCATCATGCGCGGTGAAAACCGTGAGGATGTGATTGCCAAACTGTACGAATACTTAGACAGTGTAGTGCTGAAAGGCATCGCGACTAACATTCCGTTGCTCAAGCTGATCTTGAAAGATGGTACTTTCAACGAAGGTGTTTACGATACTAACTATCTGCCACGCTTAATGGCCGAGCTCGATATTCCTGCGTTGATCGCAGAAATGGAAGCTGCCGCTGAAACTGTGGAAGTAGACACTGAGTCACTGCGTGTTGGCGAAAGTAACGAACTGAAAGTGTTAGCCCAAGGCGCAGGTATCTTCTATACCTCTTCTGCACCGGGTGAAGCGGATTTTGTGAAAGAAGGTGACATAGTCACGGTCGATCAAACACTAGCACTAACAGAAGCGATGAAGATGTTCTCGCAAGTGACCTTAGCTGGCTTTAACCGCCAGAGTGCGATTCTGTACCCTGAAGATAAGAAGTATCGTATAGAGCGCATCCTGAACAGCAATGGTCAGCAAGTGTCTCAAGGCGACTTACTGTTCGTGGTCTCGCCTGTTGAAGAATAAGCTCAGCGTTTAACGCCATAGCTGAATGAGACAATACCCGCCATTGGCGGGTATTTTTTTGCTTCTAAATTATTGCCACTAAATTTCCTGTCACTAAATATCCTGTCACTAAATATAGGTAAGCGCACATGCTACTCTTAATGTGCATGACGTCTTTGATAAATCAACTTAGCTTTAATAGATAAGCATATCGCTAACAAGTGGCCAATCTCAGCTCTGTGCAATACGACCTGTATCTCTGATTAAGTCGGCAAAGAGTCTCTTTAATCTATCGTTTGCCCATTTATTAGAACAAGCTGCATCAAGAATCCACCTCTGGCCTCGAGAATCAACGGAATCTCCATGCTTTATTCGTAGTATATAGAGGCTCATCAAACCTCATTTTAAGTTGAAACTGAGTCTAAAATGAGCTGTGTGTGGATAACTTTGGGGGTAAGTGGTGGGTATGATGTGACTAGATTAGATAATTAGAATTAACTGCAAATTCCCTTAAAATAGGGGTTGCGGACTTTCTCAATCTCCCTATAATGCGCATCCACTGACACGGCAGACAGCGAAAGCCAGCTGACGAATTAGGTTGAATTGAGGCGCTTTTAAGCACTTAATTCAAGCGCGTCAAGAAGTTGAAAAAACTCCTTGACGCGAAACGGGAAATGCGTAGAATACGCAGCCCTAGCCAACTGGAAGCGTTCGRCGCTCAGTGTGGTACTCAMSTTCTCTTATGAGGTTGAGTTGCTCTTTAACAAGATAAAACAAGAAATCTGTGTGGACACTCACAGGTGTTGAGTTAATCGAAACTGCTTARCCTTYGGGTTGGCAGTCAAAAATTTAAATCAATGTAACAATGAGTGTTCATAGCAATATGTACAGTTTGTTTCTGCTTTTAAGTGGGAACAAAAAATCAGAATTCATTGAGCCGCTGAAGTCGYAAGACGGAAGCAACAAAACTTTAATTGAAGAGTTTGATCATGGCTCAGATTGAACGCTGGCGGCAGGCCTAACACATGCAAGTCGAGCGGCAGCACAAGGGAGTTTACTCCTGAGGTGGCGAGCGGCGGACGGGTGAGTAATGCCTAGGGATCTGCCCAGTCGAGGGGGATAACAGTTGGAAACGACTGCTAATACCGCATACGCCCTACGGGGGAAAGGAGGGGACCTTCGGG
>NZ_JAKKRW010000066.1:0-501 GCF_025653905.1 Shewanella sp. SM71 | reverse complement strand
TATGTAAAAATCGAGTATTAAACTCACCTTAAAACACGACTACAGATAATGAAGTAACAGGTAATACCGGCCTTTGCAGATGCTGAGAGAGTACAAGGAGCATATGACTCCGAAAGGACGATAAGCAGCAAAGGCGCGGTTCTCATTAAGGCCAGAGAACAAAGATTCTCACAAACAGGTCGGATATACGTACGCAGTATTACTTTCTGTTACTCAAAAAGTGGTTGATCTATTTGAGGTGTCCATATATGGACTTGCTGCGAGTCGACGAGCGAATGCCATGGCAAGCCTGTGCGAGTGGATACCCGTAAACGCTAAACTTCTAACAACTGAAATTACTGCTCCCCAAACATTTCTGTCCAAAAGCGTGCGGCGTATCGCTTTAAATATACAAGTTATGCTAGTGCGCAAAAAGGCGTGCCATGGTGACTCGCGTGACGACTATCCGCCCTACGGAAGGGCATTCTAGGATGGACTGGAACAACATCCATGCTTAACTGC
>NZ_JAKKRW010000065.1:0-520 GCF_025653905.1 Shewanella sp. SM71 | reverse complement strand
CAGGTTCAATTGGTCAGAATCAAAAAACAGGTGCAGGCAGTGTATTTGGTGCTGCTGCGGCGGCAGGAACAGCATATGGTGTTGCAACAGGCGCTAGTAACATTGTACTAAGCGGCCCTAATGGCACATCTACGGCAACAGATATATCAGCTATGGATGCAAAAGCTGCAGCTGAAGCACTAAATAATTTAGGTACAGGCGTTAAAGTTTCGACTAAGGCATCTGTAGAGTTGACAGGTTTCACTGCCGCTGATACCGGATCATTAGATATTGGTACTACGTCTTACGATTTAAGCAAATTTAACGGAAGTATGAAGGATTTAGCTACTGCTATTGGAAAGGATGGCTATTCTGCTTCCTATGATTCAAGCACTAATAAACTGAGTATTTCAGCGGATGGAGTTGCAGGGATTAAGGCTGTAGGCCCTGCAGGTGGCACCTTAACAATGGCAACGGTTACCAATGGAGTTGCAGGTGCATCAGATACTGTTGATGCAGGCGGTGTGGTTGTAAACTCTGA
>NZ_JAKKRW010000064.1:0-528 GCF_025653905.1 Shewanella sp. SM71 | reverse complement strand
CAAAAAAGCCAGCTTATTCAGCTGGCTTGGTTACATCTCAATGAGATAATTAGGCGCTTGGCGATGACCTACTTTCTTTTATCCCCGAAGGGGATACATGGGGGCGAGTCATCATTGCCTAAAATGCGCAGCATTTTGATGATGTGTCGCGCGGAGCAATGTATTGCGCAGCTGGGGACCCCGCTTAGCGGCGGGTTGACATCGAGATAAGTTTTCGCGGAGCGTATAAACACAAAAGCCCTAGCGGTTTAGGCTAGGGCTTTTGTGTTTATTTGGATGCTTGGCGATGACCTACTCTCACATGGGGAGACCCCACACTACCATCGGCGCGTTTGCGTTTCACTTCTGAGTTCGGGATGGGATCAGGTGGTTCCACAAGGCTATTGTCACCAAGCAAATTCTGTTTATTACCGTGTCCATCTCTGGACCACGTTAATAATAATTCGGAAAGCTGATTTGCTTTGTTTGAGTTCACACTTTATCAAGTGTCGATATTCTGTCTAAGGCTTTTCGTACGACCTCCATGGG
>NZ_JAKKRW010000063.1:0-533 GCF_025653905.1 Shewanella sp. SM71 | reverse complement strand
CGTTTAATCGAACGGTTAAAAACACTCTTGCCTGCTTGATTAACTCCACATACTTGGAAGATATTTTTTGCGAGATCAATTCCTATTAGTGTAACTTTCATTTTGGACACCTTTTGTTGTTATTGAACGTGCAAATTCAATATGGCGTAAATGACGCCTACTTCACAAGAGGTGTCCATCCCATCATCCTTGGATGCTCGACCGCCCCGTCCATGGGGCGGACGGTCGTCTCGCAAATCACCATGGCTCACCTTTCGTGCATTCGCGTAATCTGTAGATTTAAAAGCGTTACGCAGCACGCTTTGGTCGGATAGACGGCATCTGTTACCAAGTGCCGCCCTCCTAAGAACCGTACGTGCAACTTTCACTGCATACGGCTCAAGCCTCCACTAAGGCGTGTTCTGTTACCCAGCACCCTATATAGCAGCTAAGACAGGATCGAACCAAGAGTTTCGACCTTCCTTTGCCTGTTTCCGCTTACTTAAGTAAGCTTCGTATTCGGGGTCGTAAGGTATGGCTGCGCTCCTGATTTT
>NZ_JAKKRW010000062.1:0-534 GCF_025653905.1 Shewanella sp. SM71 | reverse complement strand
CGTTTAATCGAACGGTTAAAAACACTCTTGCCTGCTTGATTAACTCCACATACTTGGAAGATATTTTTTGCGAGATCAATTCCTATTAGTGTAACTTTCATTTTGGACACCTTTTGTTGTTATTGAACGTGCAAATTCAATATGGCGTAAATGACGCCTACTTCACAAGAGGTGTCCATCCCATCATCCTTGGATGCTCGACCGCCCCGTCCATGGGGCGGACGGTCGTCTCGCCAATCACCATGGCACACCTTTCGAGCATTCGCGTAATCTGTAGATTTAAAAGCGTTACGCAGCACGCTTTTGTCGGATAGACGGCATCTGTTACCAAGTGCCGCCCTCCTAAGAACCGTACGTGCAACTTTCACTGCATACGGCTCAAGCCTCCACTAAGGCGTGTTCTGTTACCCAGCACCCTATATAGCAGCTAAGACAGGATCGAACCAAGAGTTTCGACCTTCCTTTGCCTGTTTCCGCTTACTTAAGTAAGCTTCGTATTCGGGGTCGTAAGGTATGGCTGCGCTCCTGATTTTC
>NZ_JAKKRW010000061.1:0-561 GCF_025653905.1 Shewanella sp. SM71 | reverse complement strand
CCTAAATAGAGGTGATATTATTACCTCGTAGATGACTTTAGGTGAACACATGAGATCGACAACCAGAAAAACATTTAGTGCTGAATTCAAACT
This sequence comes from Shewanella sp. SM71, assembly GCF_025653905.1. Lineage (NCBI taxonomy): Bacteria > Pseudomonadati > Pseudomonadota > Gammaproteobacteria > Alteromonadales > Shewanellaceae > Shewanella > Shewanella sp. SM71. Next base: position 468 of record NZ_JAKKRW010000061.1, on the reverse strand, counting down.
TGAAGCAGCCCAATTAGTCCTCGATAAAAACCATAGCATCATCGAAGCTGCAAAGGCGATGAACGTAGGTAAGTCCACTATGGATAAATGGGTGAGACAGTTAAAACTAGAACGCCAGGGTGGCACACCAAAAGCATCTCCGATTACCCCTGAACAAATTGAAATCCGTGAGCTGAAGAAGCAAATAGCTCGTCTTGAGGAGCACAATCTTATCCTAAAAAAGRCTACCGCTCTCTTGATGTCAGACTCGATGAACAATTTAYGCTAATCAGCGCACTCAAGCAGAGCCACTCTATTCTCACAATTTGTAATGCATTCAAAGTGCATCGAAGTAGCTATAAGTATTGGCTAAAAAGAAAAGAACATATTGATGCAGACTTTACTATTTTATGCAGTGAAGTGAAGGCCGCACATCGTATTAGTCATGGCTCTGCCGGTGCTCGAACGATAGCTCAATTAGTGACTAAA